>JBDHDN010000009.1:0-23266 GCA_039591485.1 Gemmatimonadota bacterium | reverse complement strand
CGCCTTCCGTGTCCATCTCATCCGGAGCACGCACCGTGAATGGGAGTGATGCCGGGTGGGCGGACCGCTCCGCTCACCGAGCCGGGCCAGCCCGCGCGCAGAGGGAGGCTCGTCGCCGGTGGGGAGCAGTTGATGAGGTCGGAGTCACGGAACCACCGGATGCCCTCGACCACCAGGTAGGAGAACCAATAGCCTGCCGTGTAGACGTAGAACGGCGGCGGTGCACGGTTCACGAGGCATTCATAGTCGCATTCGAGCGCCTCCATCGCCGCCAACAGTGAGCCCATCATCGCGAATCCGGCGAGCTTGAGGGGCCATGCCCGACCGGGCACGGCATCGGTGAACATCTCGACGATCATGTACTCGATGTTCAGGCGGACGTACTGCACCAGCTCCTGGTAGAATGCCATCGTCGTCGCATCGCAGCCGCCGCAGGGGATCGATCCCTGGATCGCGTTCACCATATCGCTGCTGTAGTTCTGGAATTCCAGGAACAGCCCCTCGGCGAAGTCCAGGGCGACGCAGGTGATCGGCTCCCAGGTGGCGCGCATCGCGGCCTCGTACACGCTGTCGACCGTGGCCTTGATCTCGTTCCACGTCTCGGTGCCGACGCGATCCTCGAGGGCGGGCTCGAGATGCTGCTCGAAATCGATCTCGGCGAGATCGACGCGTCCCCACGACCACTGCCGGCGCCACGCACGCGTCTGCACGGTCAGGACAGAGTCGGCGAGGTTCTCGGGGAACTTGATCCGCCAGGTTGTCTGGGCGGTGTCGTAGAAGAAGGCAGAGTACAGCTCGAGGTCGTTGCGCTGGAGCCGCTGGAGGGGAAACGAGACTTCCACGTACATCGAGTCGGGAGCATCGTAGGCCGTGTCGGGTGTCCAGCGGAAGATGTGGAGCTCGACGGCGCCCGTCGGCATCGGCCGCTCGAAGGGAACGTAGCCGTCAGGGTAGTCCGGCGTGCTGAAGATGGATGTGTACGTGATCCCCACTTCCCAGCAAACGCTCCATGAGCCCGTGGGAACGGAGACGCTCACGCCGTAGAGCGGGTCGTCCGGGTCGGTGACCTCGACGGTACCGCCGTCGGGGCCGATGATGCCGAACCCGTCGGTCTCGCCGAAATCCGGGTAGTTGGGGCTGCAGGGATCGTCTGAATACTCGGGATCGTCCGGCGTCACGATGTTGTCACATCCCGACAGCATCGTTTGGGCAAGAATCACGAGGACAACGCTCAGAATACTGCGGTTCAGCCGGCCGATCGGGCGGCCCGGCACTTGCTCCTTCGCATTGAACGTCATCGGATGTATGGACATGACATGCGCCTCCGTCCGCCTCCCGCGATTTGGCATGGAGCGAGAGCGAATCGGCCAACACCGCGGTCACGTATGCCGCAACTGTTGTTGCGGGCAAGTGTTGCAACCGTACATTGAACGCGAGGCGTCTCCTGGCCGCCGATCGTGGCCCAGCCAAAGCGGCTCGCCCTCCTCGCCTTTCTCGCGACGGCCCGTCCGGGGTCGCTGGTCTTCAGGGACACGCTACTGGCGATGCTCTGGCCGGAGTTCGACGCATCTCAGGCGCGTCGCGCACTCAGGCAGACCCTGTATCACCTCCGCCGAGAGCTCGGGCGGGAGGCGATCCTCGGTGGTGACCAGGGGGCGGTGGGTGTCGATCTGGACCGGATCTGGTGCGATGCCGTGGCGTTCGAGCGGGCCGCGGCGGAGGATCGGCTCGAGGCGGCGCTGGGTTTGTACGGGGGCGAGTTTCTGGCGGGATTTCACCCCGCCTGCGGTCCGGAGTACGAGAGTTGGCTCGACGGCGTGCGAGATCGGCTCCGCCGTAAGGCGGTCTCCGCGGCCTCGACGCTCGCCGAGCGCGCGGAGGCAAGCGGCGATCAGGTGAGCGCAATCGAGTACCACCGCTGGGTTACGGACGTGCTGCCGTATGACGAGCAGGTCGCTCGTGCGCTGATCCGGTTCTTGGCGCGCATGGGTGATCGGGCACAGGCGATCCGCGCCTACGAGATGCATTCCTCACGGTTGCGCCGCGATCTCGGCATCGAGCCGGATCCGGATACCCGATCGCTTGTCGAGGCGGTGCGGGCCGGCGATGTCCTCCGACCGTCGCGCGAGGACGGAGTGACGGCGCCCGCGGTGGCGCACGAGCCTGACCGCCGCCGGCGGCTACGATCCTGCTCCGTAGCCGTGTTGCCGTTCGCCGCGCTGTCGGGATCCGAGTCCGAGCGTGTGTTCGCTGACGGGCTGACTGAGATGCTGATCACCGAGTTGGCGCGGCGCACCTCGGTGGCGATCGTGTCGCGCACCTCGGTGCTCCAGTATCGGGCGCCCGAAGTTCCGCTCCCGATTATCGCGCGGGAGTTGGGCGTGGACCATCTGGTGGAGGGAACGGTGCTCGAATCGGGCGGACGCCTCAGGGTGACGGTCCAACTCCTCGCTGCGTCGCCGGAGCGGCATCTCTGGGCTGAGAGCTTCGACCGTGACCGCGCCGATTCCCTGATCGTCCAGGCCGAGATCGCCGCTGCCGTTGCGATTGGCATCGAGCGGGTCCTCACCGCGCCGGTGGCTGCCCGCGAAGGATCTGCCAACGTGGAGGCGCGTGACGCGTTCTTCCGAGGACGCTGTCAGTTCGTCCGGATGACGCCCACCGGCTTCGCCGAGGCCATGCGTCACTTCCAGGAGGCCATCCGGCTGGACCCGGGCTTCGCGAAGGCACATGCGTCGCTGGCCTACGCCCTCTCGTGCTTCGCCCGTACGGGGCGCATCGCACCGCACGAGGCGTATGGCAACGCGAGGCGGCGCGCCGAGCGGGCGCTGGCGCTCGAGCCGCAACTAGCCGAGGCACACATGGCGCTGGGGGTCTGCGCGAGCGTACACGAGTGGAACTGGAGTCTCGCGGAACGGCACATTCAGCGGGGCCTCGACCTGAGCCCGGATCTGCCGGACTCTCACTGGATTCACAGCAACTTCCTCTGCCTCGTCGGCCGGCATGCAGATGCACGGCGGGCGGCGCGCAGGGCCCGCGAACTTGATCCGGTGCTTCCGACATTGTGGCTCAACGAGGTCCTGATCCTTGTCGGAACCGGGGAGGTCGATCAGGCCTACACGTCCGCCGCGGAATTCGCCGCCTTCCACCGTGACTCAAGCGGAAGCGCGTTCGCCCGCGGAATGGCACATGAGGCTCGTGGGGAACACTCGGCCGCCGCTGCGTGCTTTGCGCATGCCGAGGAGCTAGGGGGAGGGGCGCATTCCACGGCTGCCCGGGGAGTGAACCTTGCACGCGCGGGCCGGGCCGACAAGGCCCGTCGGCAGCTGGAGCGGCTGTTGGATCAGGGGGATCGCTACGTGCCGCCGACGAGCGTCGCGCGCATTTACGCGGCGCTCGGTGAGGTCACTGCGGCCTTCCGGTGGATGGATCGTGCGGCGGCGGTGCGGGATGATTGGCTACCGTTCATGGACACCTGGCCGCGCTTCGAGGGGATTCGAGCCGATCCGCGTTTCGCACGCCTCAGACGGCGGGTGGGGTTGCCCGATCCGGGCAAGATGTAATCCTGATATCGGATGTTCGCTGAGCCCGGACCGCCGGGCGGAAGCTCGGGAGGCCCCGCAGCGTGTTTGACCGACCCCCTCGGACGAGACGGCTGCCGATCCGGGTCAGCGCGAAGACGCGAGCGAGACGTTGTCGATCAGCCGGACGCCATGCAGCACGACGGCGCCCAACCGCCTTCCTTCCCGGTCCTCGATGTACTCGACGTCGAATCCCAGCCGTTCCAGCTGGTCGCGCACCGCGGCCGGATCCGCGTTGCCCCGGAGAGCCCGGACGAACTCGGCGGCCAACGGCCGAGCATCCGCCGGCAGCAAACGGTTGCGGGAGCTCAGTGCGAGGCCATCGGGCTCGCGAACGGTGGGGCACGGCACGATCTCGAGGTCCAGGAAGAAGGCGCGCACCATCCCGTCCACCAACTGCAGCTGCTGGTGGTCCTTCTCGCCGAAGTAGGCGCGGGTGGGGCGGATGATGTTGAACAGTCGCAGGCACACCGTGAGCACACCGTCGAAGTGCCCGGGACGGTGTGTCCCGCAGAGCATGCGGCTGTGCTCGGTCTCGGTGACCCGGTATCGGAAGTCGTCCGGGTAGATGACGTCCCGGGTCGGGAGGAACAGATACTCGATGCCGGCCTCTTCCAGCAGGTGCAGGTCTCGGTCGTCGGCGCGAGGATAGCGTGCGAGATCGGTCGGGTCGTTGAATTGTGTCGGATTCAGAAAGATCGACACCACGGTGGTCGGGTTCTCGGCCTGCGCCCGCACGATCAAGGATAGATGACCCTCGTGCAGCGCCCCCATGGTCGGTACGAAGCCGAGGTCGCCCGCGAGTCCGGCTTGGATCCTCCGCCACTCGGAGACGGAGCGCACGATGGTGGTCACCGGTACGTCTCTTTCTCTGAGGGAAATGTCCCCGAGCGCACCGCCGCAGCGAAATCGGCGATTGCGTCCTGCAGTTGCTGGGCGCCTGGTCTGAACGCCCGTGCGAACCGAGGCCGGAAGTCCGGGAGGAAGCCGGCCAAATCGTGCAGCACGAGCACCTGACCGTCGACGGCGGTGCCTGCGCCGATCCCGATCGTCGGAATCGCCAGGGTGTCGGTGATCTGCCCCGCGAGCTCCGCGGGCACGCACTCGAGTACGAGTGCGAAGCAGCCGGCGTCCTCGACACGGCGTGCATCGTCGAGCAGAGCCACGGCAGCATCCCCACGGCCTTGCACGCGGTATCCGCCGATTTGGTGCACCGACTGCGGTGTCATGCCGAGGTGCCCCATGACCGGCACCCCTGACTCGACGACGTGCCGGATGAGCTCAGCCTGTCCTGCGATGCCCTCGACCTTCACCGCCTGCGCTCCGGAACCCACCAGGGCCTCCACCGCGTCGATGGCCGGACCGAGGCCCCGGCGCATCGCGAGAAATGGCATGTCCGTGATCACGAACTGTCGAGGGGCGCCGCGCACCACGGCACCGGTGTGAAGCGCCATCATCTCGATGGTCGCGGGTATCGTGGAGTCATGACCATGCATGACCATGGCGACGCTGTCCCCGACGAGGACCGCGTCGACATCCGCCTCGTTCAGAATGCGCGCGGTCCAAAAGTCATAACAGGTCGTGACCGCGATCCGCCGGTCCCCATGCTTCAGCGATCGGAAGTCTACGGCGTTCATGGCTGTTCCTCAGAGAGATCAGGCGCGACGGCGGCGACGAAGGCGCTGTACACGGCACCGTACGGATCGTTTCCGAGTGCACGGAGATTGTCGCGCACCGTGTCACGGTCCTTCCTCACCACCGGCCCCGTCAGCACGTCCTCGGGTCCCAGCTCGATGAGGTTCCGACAGGTACGCTCGAGATACGCGTACGCTGCGTCGCGGGGAATGTCGAGCTGCTCGAGAATCGCAAAGAACTTGAGCCACAGGGCCGTCGAGATGTTCCCTGCGAGCACGGCGCCCGCATGGTAGAGCGGCTTGCTAGTGCGGGGGATGACGAAGTGGGGATTGGGCAGCGTGGGAAAGACCGCTGGGAATCGCGGCCCTTCGGCCTCGCAGATGAACGGAAGCGCGGCGTACGTCCGGAGGTCGTAGAGCTCCGGCCCGAAGGTGCTGAGCGGATGCATCCCGGCGACGTCGGGCAGCGAGAGACTGCCCGAGAAGTGGACGGTCGTGCGTGCCGCCAGGAACGACGCGTGCCGCTCGACGAATCCCGGAATCGCCGCATCGGTGATCAAGACCAGCACGACAGTGGTGTCGGAGAGGTCGTCGGCGAGCGGTGTTTGGCTGCTGCGCGACCACCGGCGCACCCGCAGTCCCCGCAGCGTCAAGTAATGCGCCGCATGACGCGCCATGCGCCCGTCTCCGACGATCCCGTAGACGGGCAGCCGTGCCGGATCGTCGCGTCCGGTGGTCACGTGACGGACGCGGCGCCCTCGTGCAGCTCGCGTACGAACCGGTTTTCCGCATCGACCAGTACCACGGTTGGTTCCACGGGCCGATCCGTCAGCTCGAATCCCATGATGATGATCTCTTCCCCCTGGCGCACGCGCAGGGCCGCGGCCCCATTCATTCCGATCACGCCGGATCCGCGGGGGCCCGGAATCGCGTACGTCTCGAGTCGCTCGCCTGTCGTGTTGCTCACGACGAGCACCGCTTCCCCAGGCCAGAGTCCTACCCGCTCCATGAGGTCAGGGTCGATCGTGATACTGCCGACGTAGGTCACGTCGGCCTCGGTCACCGTTGCCTTGTGGATCTTGGATCGCAGTACCCGTCGCATTGATGCCTGCTCCACCGGCAGAGGGGGGTGTGTCGTCTGCTCGACTCGTATCGCCGGTGAAGAATAACAGGGTGCGGCAGGCTACCCGAACAGTTCGGCCCTTGCCTGGTGGGTGATCGCCAGCACGGCGGGGTGCTTGATCTTGCGGTCGAGCGTGATGGCGTAGAAGCGCTCGACCACGTCCGCGGTCCGACCGAGCACCTGCACGCCGTATTGTCGGCGCACCTCCGCCTCGATGGCGGTCGGCGCGGCGAACAGTCCGGCCCCCTGTGACCCGAACACCTTGAGGACAGCGCTGTCCTCGAGCTCCGCGACCACGTCCGGCCGTATTCCGAGCGTGTCGAACCACCGGTCCAAGGCGCGCCGGAGGCTCGTGGTCTCGGTCGGCATGAGAAAGGGAGCTCCATCGAGGGACTGCGGGAAGCGACGCCGTCGGGATCGCACCAATGGGGCCGTCCCGAAGATCGTGACGCCCGTCTCGCCGATCACATGGTTGTAGGCCTGAACTTTCACTCCGGGCGGAAGAGGCGCGTCGGTGAGCACGAGATCGAGCACATGGATCGAGAGGTCGGCCAGGAGCCGCTCCTGCTTGTCCTCACGGAGGACCAGGCGCAGGGGTGGATCGTGAGCCAGTGCAGGGCGCAGCAACCGGTAGGCGATGAGCTTGGTCATCGCGTCGGTCATTCCCACCGTGAAGCGCCGCGGCTGCCCCCCGGCAATGCCGCGCAGGGTCCCCGCCAACTCGCGGCCGAGCCGGAAGATCTCGTCGGCGTACTGGAACGCCAGGTGACCGGTCTCAGTGAGCACCAGCCCACGGCCGCTCTTCTTGAACAACGGTGCTCCCACCGCGTCCTCGAGCGCGCGGATCTGCGCGCTGACCGCCGGCTGTGTGAGGTTCAACTCGCGTGCGGCTCCGGTGACGCTGCCGGCCCGCGCCACCGTCCAGAAGTACCGCAAGTGGTTGAAGTTGAGCCAGTTCATCGGAGCCGAATCGCGACGAGCATAAATAAAATCTATTGGAAAACAAGAAACATTGTAATTGTCTATCTATTGGGCCGCCAGTATACTCCGCGGCGTCCGGCGGAATAAAGTGTCCGGACCGTGAGTCGAATCGCGTGAACGCCAGCACGGAGGTCCCAATGCGGAACGGATCAGGCACGCTACGGCGGACGGCTGGGGTCGGTAGCCTCGCCCTCGTTTCGGGGGCAACGGTGTCGATCGTCGGCGGAGCGACGGCGGGAAGCATCGGGGCCGTCTTGGGGGCGACGGTGGCGCTAATCGGACTGCTTCCGGTCCTCCGGTCGCTGCCGCTTCGGGCACCGGCTCGGGTACCCAGTGTGCGGCCGGCTGGACACCGCCGCGCCGTACGACGCCTGCTCGGTTTCGCCAGGGGGGGATCGGCGTGCGCCGCGGAGGTGAAGCGGCATACCTCCATGATCTGTCGCTGACGGGTGCCGCCCCACCAAGAGCGAGCGGGCCGCGGGGAGCAGGACCGAACCGAAGCGCTGGGCGGCGCCTCCAATCCCCGCCGGTCCGCCTGAAGGATAGATTGCGCATGACCATGAACGAGAAGACGGGGGCGTGGTGCCGGTCACCGACCGGTGCGCGCCCCCACACCGTCTGGGAAGGGGGCCCCGGATGATCGCGATTCTCATTCTCGTGGTGACGGTCGCCATCGGCATCTCGGCACTCTGCTCGGTCCTGGAGGCCGTGTTCTTGTCGGTGACGCCATCACACGTGGCGGCAATGGCGGAGCGTGGCGATCGTGCCGGTCGAATCCTGCTCGCGCTCAGGGAGCGGCTGGACGAGCCCATCGCGGCAATCCTAACGCTCAACACGGTTGCCCACACGGCGGGGGCGGCCCTCGGGGGTGCTCTTGCCCTCACGGTGCTCGGCCAGGGGTGGGTGGCCGTGTTCTCCGTGCTGCTGACGCTCGCGATCCTGGTGTTCTCCGAGATCGTTCCGAAGACGATCGGTGCACGGTACTGGCGCGAGTTGAGCCGGCCCGCGGCGTTTGTGCTCGATGGCCTCACGCGCCTGACGCGGTTCGTCTGGCTGCCGTTGTCGGCCATTGGTCGCCTGTTCCCTGCCCGGCCTCAGGAGGAGCCAAGCGTGAGCGTCGGCGACCTGCTGGCTCTGGCGGCAGTCGGGAGGCGCGAGGGGGCCATCGACCCGCCGACGTGGCATGTGGTGCGAAACGCCCTTGCGCTCCACCACGTGAGCGTCCGGAGCATCATGACACCGCGCACGGGGATCGTGGCGGTCCCGATCGGCACGTCCGTCGCGGACGCCAGGCGCACCGTACACGAGAGCGGCCATCTCCGGTTGCCCGTGTACGACGGGAGCATCGACTTCGTGCTGGGCATCGTGCTCGCCCGCGACCTGTGGCAGTCCGATCTCCGCGGGGAGGAGCCGGTGGACTCCCTGCTGCGGCCGCCTCACGTGGTGCCCGACAGCAAGCCGGTGGACCGGTTGCTCATGGAGATGCGCCGCGATCACGTCACGATCGCGATCGTCCTCGACGAGTACGGCGGGACGGCGGGGCTGGTCACCATCGAGGATCTCGTGGAGGAGGTGGTCGGCGAGATCCGGGAGGAGCACGAGCCGCGCCGCGGTCCATTCGAGGAGCTCACCGGCGGAGAGGTTCGCATCCGCGGGGAGGTCCCGGTACGGACCGTGAACGAGCGGCTGAGACTCGACTTGCCCGAGGATCTGGTGGATACCCTCGGCGGGTTCGTGCTCGATCGCCTGGGACGGGTGCCGCGCGCGGGGGATCGGGTCGCGGTGCGGGGCGGAACGCTCGAAGTCGACACCATGGACGACCGGCGTGTCGTGGACGTGCTCTTCAAACCCGATGCTGCGACGCGCAGCGGCCAGTGACGCCAGCCGGGTTGTCCCGCCCGGACTTTCGGTAGGGACGGAGCAGGGATTACACTCTCTTGCGTTCTGGAGATCGACTGATGCCCAATACCCTCAGAGTCTTCGTACTGATGGCCGGCCTGACCGCGCTGGTGGTCGGCGCCGGGCAGCTCATCGGCGGCCCGGCGGGCTTCGCCGTGGCGCTGCTCGTGGCCGTCGGCATGAATGTGTTGGCATTGTTCGGCTCGTCGCACTTCGTGCTGCGGGCCTACCGCGCGCGGGTCGTCACGGAACGGGATGCCCCGGAGCTCTTTCGGACGGTCGATCGCCTGCGTCAGCGTGCCGGGCTGCCGATGCCGACCGTGGCGCTCGCGCCCCACGCCCAGCCCAACGCGTTCGCGACGGGACGCAATCCGGCGCATGCCGTGGTCTGCGTGACCGAGGGCCTGCTCCGGCTCATGCGCCAGGAAGAGCTGGAGGGAGTGATCGCGCACGAGCTCGCGCACATCCGGAACCGAGACATGCTGATCCAGACCGTCGCCGCGACGATGGCCGGTGTGATCAGCCATCTGGCGACGCTTGCGCAGTTCACGCTCTTCTTCGGTGGTGACGAGGATGGGCCGAGCCCTCTCGGGACACTCGTGTTCCTGCTCGTGGCGCCGCTGGCCGCGATGCTGCTGCAACTCGGCATCAGTCGCCAGCGGGGATTCAAGGCGGATGCGGTGGCTGCGGAGATCACGGGTCGGCCACTCGCCCTCGCGGGCGCGCTGCGGCGGCTGGATGCGGCGGCACACCAGATCCCGATGGCGGTGTCCCCCGGCGTGGCGCCACTGGCGCAGGTGAACCCGCTGGCGGCGCACCGCGGCGGTGGACTCGCGCGACTGTTCTCGACCCACCCACCCATTGCGGAACGGGTAGGTCGGCTCGAGGCTATGGTCGTCCGGTCGGCGGCGTGATGGGTCCGTACGGGCTGACATGAGGGGGCTGCCGTGACGGATATCGTGACCGATGTTGCTATGGCGGTGCTGCTGGTGGCGTTCGCGCTCGTGTGCGTTCGACTGGTGCGGGGTCCCGGACTGCCCGACCGGATCGTCGCCATCGACATGCTGGTCGTGCTGGCGATCGCGTTCATCGCCGTCTTCGCGGCCGACACCGGCCAGACGGCGGTACTCGACGCTGCCGCCGTGCTCGCACTCATCGGGTTCCTCGGCACGGTCGCGCTGGCGCGCCACCTCGAGCGGGGCTCACCCCCCCCGGGAGACGAATGAGCGCAGCCGGAACCCTCTGCATCGCCCTCGGCGCGTTCTTCGTGGGTGTCGCAGCACTTGGCGTGCTGCGCATGCCGGATCTGTTCACCCGCATGCACGCCGCCACCAAGGCGGGCACGCTCGGAGCGGGCTTGCTGCTGCTCGGAGCGGCTCTCGTCCTGTGGGATCCGTGGGTCGCCGTGCGTGCTCTCCTCACGGTCGCCTTCTTGGCGCTCACCATCCCAGTGGCGTCGCATCTCGTGGCCCGGGCGGCCTACCGAACGAGGAGCGCGCCCCTGTGGAGCGCCACGGTCCTCGACGAGTGGGACGCGAGACACCACCGCGACGGTGATGACCTGACGAGGGACCAAGCGTGACGCCGGGAGAGCACCGATGCCGGTGAGCCTTCTCGTTGGGATCGTACTGGCTGGTGCCGTCGTCGCTCCCTACATCGTCCGTGTGGCCCCACGCGCGTCGGGACGAATCCTCGCGCTCGTGCCGGCGGCCGTCTTTCTCACTCTCCTTGGGCGGCTCCCGCTCGTCGCCGGCGGTGCAGCGGTTGTCGAGCGGCTCCCGTGGCTGCCGAGTCTGGGCGTATCGCTCTCGTTCAGGGTGGACGGTCTGTCGCTGCTGTTCGCCCTACTCGTATCGGGCCTTGGAGCGGTTATCACGCTCTACGCCGGGCGGTATCTCGCCGCTCACCGCGACCTCGGCCGGTTCTACCTGGCCCTCTTCCTGTTCATGGGGGCGATGCTCGGCCTCGTGCTTGCCGACGATCTCCTCGTCCTGTTCGTGTTCTGGGAACTGACAAGCATCAGCTCCTTCCTGCTCATCGGTTTCGAGCACGAGCGAGACGATGCCCGGAAGGCGGCGTTGCAGGCGTTGCTCGTGACCGGAGGTGGCGGACTGGCGCTGCTCGCCGGGCTCCTCTTGTTGGGGGGGGCCGCCGAGACGTTCTCGCTGAGCGAGATTCTCGCGAGCGGCAACGCCGTCCGCGGCCACGGAGCGTATCCCGCGATACTCGCTCTCGTGCTGCTCGGCGCGTTCACCAAGTCCGCCCAGTTCCCCTTCCACTTCTGGCTGCCGAATGCAATGGCAGCGCCGACGCCCGTCAGCGCGTACCTCCACTCCGCGACCATGGTGAAGGCGGGCATCTACCTCCTCGCACGGCTCGACTCGACACTCGGCGACACCTCCGCCTGGACGTGGAGCCTGTCGCTGGCGGGCGGCCTGACAATGCTGCTCGGCGCGATTGTTGCTCTGCGACAGACGGACCTCAAGCGGATTCTGGCGTACACCACGCTGACCGCACTCGGAACGCTCACCCTGCTGCTCGGACTGAGCTTCGAGGATGCCGTCAAAGCGGCAGTGGTCTTCCTGATCGTGCACTCGCTCTACAAGGGTGCGCTGTTCCTCGTGGCGGGCATCGTGGACCATGAGACGGGCACGCGCGACGTACTGGCGCTCGGCGGCCTGCGGCGGGCATTGCCTGTGACCACGGCGGCCGCGATGGTCGCGGGGCTCTCCATGGCGGGACTGCCCCCGCTCTTCGGGTTCATTGCAAAGGAACTGACCTACAAGGCGAAGCTCGGGTTCGAGGCCTCCACGTACTTGCTGCCCGCTGTCGCGGTGCTCGCAAACGCGCTCACGGTGACGGCGGCCGGCATTCTCGTGGTCCGGACGTTCTTCGGGCCCCGGCGGGACACGCCGCGCGCGCCGCACGAGGCTCCGCGCGACATGTGGGTGGGACCGGTTGTGCTTGCGGGGGTGGGCCTCGCGTTCGGGGTGGCACCTGCCCTCGTCTCCGACTCGCTGGTGGGCCCGGCGGTGTTCGCCGTGCTCGGCCGCCCCATGACCATCACGCTCACGCTCTGGTATGGGCCGAATTTCGCGCTGCTGCTCAGTGCCGTCACCGTCGCGCTCGGCGTCGGCGCGTTCCTGCGGTGGGACGACGTACGCTCCCTGCTGTCTCGGTTCGACGGGATCCGGCGGGTCGGCGCCGAGGCCGCGTACGAGCGGATCATGGCGGGGCTCATCCGCGTCGCCGACATGCAGACCCGGTTGCTGCAGACGGGTGATCTCCGGCATTACCTCACGTGGACCGTGGCTGTGCTCGTGACCGTCGGTGGCGTAGCCATGGCGCGAGCGGGAGGGGTGCCGTCCGCGGTTCCCGAGGTCGGCTACGTGCCCTGGGTGCTTGCCTTGGCCGTCGTGGTCGGCGGCTGGGGCGTCGTCCTGGCCCGCACGCGCCTCACCGCGCTGATGGCGCTTGGTGTGGCAGGAACGGGAGTCGCCCTCTTCTTCGTCATGCTGGGGGCGCCGGACCTCGCGCTCACGCAGTTCCTGATCGAGACGCTCACCCTGATCCTTGCGGTGCTCGTGATTGCCCGGCTGCCCCGATTCGAGACCGGCAGGCAGCCCAGAGGTCGTCGGTTCCTCCACGGCATGATCGCGGTCGCGGCCGGGCTACTGATGTCAGGGCTCACCGTCGCGGTCACGAGCGAGCCGTTCGACCCTGCGATCAGCGACTTCTATGCTCGCACGAGCATGCCGGAGGGCTTTGGGCGCAACATCGTCAATGTGATCCTCGTGGACTTCCGGGCGCTGGACACCCTCGGGGAGATCACGGTGCTTGCGGTCGCGGCGCTCGGAGCGACTGCCCTCATGCAGTTTCCGCGTGCCGAGCAGCCCGATCGGCCGGGGTATGACTCGCTCGTCCTGCAAACGGCGGCGCGCTTGGCTGTGCCGCTCCTGCTCCTGCTCGCCGGCTTCCTGCTGCTCCGGGGACACAATGCTCCCGGTGGCGGTTTCATCGCCGGGCTGGTTGCGTCGGGTGCGATCGTGTTGAGCGTACTGGCCTGGGGAACGGCCTCGACGCGACGCCTGCTCCCGGTTGCTCCCGAAGGGTTGCTCCTCCTTGGGCTCGTCGTGGCACTCGCGAGCGGCCTCCTGGCCGCGCTGGCGAGTGCACCGCTCTTGACCGGGCTCTGGGCGTCGATCGATCTGCCGGCCGGGCTCGGTCCGCTGAAGCTCGGCACCCCGTTGCTGTTCGACATCGGTGTGTTCCTGCTCGTGCTCGGGTTCGCGGTCTCGGTCATCGTGACGAAGGAGCGTGCCTGATGGAGGCGCTGCTGGCACTCGTCGTCGGTGGCCTGACGGCCGCGGCGGTGTACCTGCTATTACACCGCCACCTCTTGCGTGTGGTGCTCGGCATCGTGCTGCTCGGCAATGCGGTGAACCTGCTCATCCTCGCAGCGGGCCGCGTGCGGGCGACCGCGCCTCCAATCGTCCCCGACGGCCTGAACGCGCCTCCTGGACCGGTTGCCAACCCGCTTCCGCAGGCCCTCGTGCTCACCGCGATCGTGATTGGGTTCGGGCTCGCGGCATTCGCACTCTTCCTGGTGGTGCGGACGTGGCGGACGGTGGGCACAACCGACGTCGCCGAGCTCGATCGTGCGGGCACGGGAGAGGGACGCCGATGACCGCCTGGATGCTCGTTCTGCCGATCGTGCTTCCGCTGGTGACCGCGCTGATCACGGCCGTGCTGCGCCACCGGCCTGGGTATGCTCGGGTGATGGCGGTCGCCGGAACGGGGATGCTCCTCGCGGCCGGCATCGGACTCGTCATGCGGGTCTGGCACTCGGGCCCGATCGCAGTCCAGGTCGGCAGCTGGGAGGCGCCGTTCGGCATCACGTTGGTTGCCGACCTGCTCGCTGCCGTCATGGTACTGGTCACGGCGGTGACCGGGCTCGCCGTCTCCGTGTATGCGCTCGGCACCATCGACGCAGCTCGGGAGCGATTCGGGTATCACCCGCTGTTCCACGTGTTGCTGATGGGGGTGTGCGGTGCGTTCCTGGCCGGCGACCTGTTCAATCTCTACGTGTGGTTCGAGGTGATGCTCATCGCGTCGTTCGCTCTGCTCGTGCTGGGTAACGACCGGGAGCAGGTGCGGGGTGCCGTGCCGTACGTGGTGATGAGCATTGTCTCGTCGGCGAGCTTCCTGGCTGGAATCGGCTTGCTGTACGGGCTGACCGGCACGCTCAACCTGGCGGATCTCGCCATCAAGCTGCCAACGGTCTCCGGGGGGCTGGTGACGGCCGTTGCCATGCTCTTCCTAGTCGCCTTCGGGATCAAGGCCGCGGCGTTCCCGTTGTTCTTCTGGCTTCCTGCGTCGTATCACACACCGCCGGTCGCCGTCGCCGCGGTGTTCGCCGGTCTCCTCACGAAGGTCGGTGTCTACGCCCTACTGCGGACCTTCTCCCTCTTGTTTGTGCAGGACGTCCCCTTCACGCACGGCATCCTGTTGGCAATGGCGGCCCTCACGATGCTGAGCGGCGTGCTCGGGGCCGCCGCGCAGAAGGATATTCGTCGGATCCTCTCGTTCCACATCGTGAGCCAGATCGGCTACATGCTCATGGGGCTCGCGCTCTTCACCCCACTGGCGCTGATGGGGGCGGTCTTCTACGTCGTGCACCACATCATCGTGAAGGCGAACCTCTTCCTCATTGGCGGGGTCGTCGCACAGCTTGGCGGGTCGTTTGACCTGGACCATCTCGGAGGACTCTACCGGCGGTATCCGTGGCTCGCGGTTCTGTTCCTCGTGCCGGCCCTTTCGCTCGCCGGCCTGCCGCCCCTGTCGGGCTTCTGGGCGAAGCTCATTCTCATCCAAGCGGGTCTCGATGCGCAGGCCTACGTGATCGTAGGGGTGGCGCTGGCAGTCGGGCTCCTCACCCTCTACTCCATGACCAAGATCTGGGTCGGCGCGTTCTGGAAGGTTCAGCCGGCGGTACCGGCAGATGTGACCTCACCCCGCCCGGCGGCGGTGACCATGCTCCTTCCGATCGCGATGCTGGCGGCACTCACCCTGGCCATCGGCCTGTACGCGGAGCCACTCGTGTTGGTTGCAACCCGGGCAGCCGACGGGTTGCTCGAGCCCACTCCATATCTCGACGCCGTGCTTGGAGGAGCGCCATGATCCGTGTGGTCGTGTGGCTCGGGAGGGCGGCGAGCTTCTTGGCGTTCTACGCGTGGGAACTCCTGGTATCCTCGCTACGCGTCGCGTACGATGTCTTGACGCCGACGCTCCACATGCGCCCGGCGATCGTCGCCGTTCCCTTGGACGTGCGGTCGGACCTGGCCATCACCCTACTGGCGAATCTCGTCTCACTCACCCCGGGCTCGCTCACGCTCGACGTGTCCGCCGACCGTCGGACACTGTACGTACACGTGATGTTCGTGGGTGGCGATGCCGATGAGGCTCGCCGTGGAATCAAGGACCAGCTCGAGCGACGGGTCGCGGATTTGGTCGAACGAACCGGCTGAATCCCGGCTCTGGCTGGTCCCGGGCCTCCTGCGACACCCGGCTCACCGCTCTGTCACACGACGTGTCGGTCCGCGTGCACGACGCCATTCCTGGCCGGCCACGCGGGAACAGCCGAGGACCTCGGTGAGCGGGAGGCGAAGGGTTCCGACCTGTCGTGCAAGGGGCCGCCCCGTTCAGTCCGACTGCGATGGATCTCGCCATTCGTCCGCGGCCCGCCACCCGTGCGCGATGAGCCGTGCCCCCCGGTTTCGGGTCACGTAGTTCCACGCCCACTGTACGAAGACGAGCACGCGGTTCTCGAAGCCCACGAGATACATCAGGTGGACGAACAGCCACAGCAGCCACGCAACCGCTCCGGAAAAGCGAAGCCGACCGAAGTTCGCGACCGCCGCCGCCCGCCCGATCGTGGCGAGCTCACCCTTGTTGTGGTAGCGGAACGGCCGGATGGACTCTGCGGCGAGGCGACAGCGGATGACCTCCGCGACGTATCGCCCCTGCTGTATGGCGACCGGGGCGACGCCGGGGAGGGGAGCACCGCTCTGGTGGGTGAAATGCGCGAGATCGCCGATCACGAAGATCTCGGGATATCCCGGCACCGTGAGATCGGATTCCACCGCGATGCGCCCGTCCGGCTCCTGCGGGCTACCGGTTGCCTCGGCCACGGCAATTCCAAAGGCGGTGGCCCGGATGCCGGCGGCCCAGAGCACCGTACGGGCGGCGACGAGCTCGGGCTGCGTCGAGCCCTCAAGGGTCACGTGCCCCGGCGCGATATCGCTGACCCGCTGACTCGTGCGGATCTCGACACCGAGCCGCTCGAGCGACCGGTGCGCGCGGCGTGATAACGTGTGCGGGTAGGGTGGCAGTACGCGATCGTCAGCCTCGACGAGCAGCACGCGCGCCACCCGCGGGTCGATCGCACGGAAGTCGTGCCGCAGCGTGTGGTGGGCGAGCTCGGCAATGGCGCCCGCGAGCTCGACGCCGGTCGGACCGGCGCCCACGATCACGAACGTGAGCCAGCCATCCGCGCGCGCGGTATCCGGCTGCCGCTCGGCCTCCTCGAATGCCGAGAGGATCCGCCGGCGGATCTCGGTCGCGTCCTCGAGCGTCTTGAGGCCCGGTGCAACGGAGGCCCAGGCTTCGTTGCCGAAGTAGTGGTGCGTCGCCCCGGCGGCCACCACGAGCGTATCGTAGGGAAGCGCGCCGCCGTCCGCGAGCCGAACGGTTCGGCCCACAGGGTCGATGCCCACCGCCTCCCCCAGTCGGACGTGCGTGTTCCGCTGGCGGCGGAGGATCCAGCGCAGGGCGGAGGAGATGTCCGCCGGTGACAGGCCTCCCGTTGCTACCTGGTACAGCAGCGGCTGGAACACATGGAAGTTCCGACGGTCGACGAGGGTGACGTCGACCGGAATGCGGCGGAGTCTCTTCGCCGTGTAGAGCCCGCCGAACCCCCCTCCGACGATGACGATCTGCTGGCGCCGTCGCACGTGGGATCCGCGATCAGCGCTCGACCGGGACGGTCCGTACCGGAGCGCCGTCGAACAGGCGCTGGAGCCCGCCGACCACGACCTGCTCTCCTGCGCGGAGTCCGGTCAGGATCTCGACGAATCCCGGCGTCCGCACGCCAAGGGTCACCTCGCGACGCGTGACCGCGGTGTCGCCGGTGATGACCCACACGTACTCGGCGCTCTCCAGCGGCAGGATCGCATCCTCCGGCACGACGACCGCCTGCTCGCGGACGTCCGTGGCGAGCCGTACCTCGACGAACATGCCGGGTTTCAGCAACCGCTCCGGATTGCGCACGCGTGCTTTCACCCGAATGGCGCGCGCCGGTACCTGCACCACGGGATCGACGAAGTCGACCGTGCCGGTGAACTGCCGATCGACGGCGGCGACGGCGAAGCGCACCAGCTGCCCGAGTGCGAGCCGCTCGGCGTACCGCTCGGGGACCTGGAACGCGATGCGCTGAGGATCCACCGTCTGCAGGGTAGTCATCCGCGTGCCGGTCGTGACATAGTCGCCGAAGCTCACGAACCGCTCTCCCACGACGCCGGCGAACGGTGCGCGCACGACGGTCCGCTCGAGCCGTACCTCCTGCAGCTCGAGTTGGGCCTGGCGGCTGCGCGCGTTGGCCTCGGCTTCCTCGAGGTCCGCCTGGGAGGCGGCGTTCTGATCGATGAGATCCCGCGTCCGGGCCAGCGCCTGCCGTGCCCGGTCCCGCTCGGCGGTGAGCTGCGCAACCAGGGCCCGCAGCTCGGCATCGTCGATCTTGAACAATGGGGCGCCCGCCTCAACCTCGGTCCCTTCGCGAACCAAGATCTCGGTGAGGCGTCCCTGCACCTCCGGCCGCAGCTCGATCGACTGCATTGCCTCGACGGTGCCGGTCGCGAGGATGGCGTCGACCACGGTATCGGCGCGGGCGGCGACGACCTCGACCAGTGTCGGCGGACGTCCGCCGGCCCCGCCCGGGCCGCCGCGCCCGGCGTCACCATCGCCGCATGCGGTGGCCAGCGCTGCCACGATCGCGAGTGTCGTTCCGTTTCGTACGGTGTTCATCCGTTTCCTCAGAAGAGTCGTCGGCCCAGGATCGCCTCGAGTCCGGACAGGGCGAGGCGCGTGGCATAGCGAGCCTGGACCAGCCCCGCGTCGGCCTCTGAGAGACTCACCTGTGCAGTGAGCAGGTCGATGATCGTCGTCGCGCCCGCCCGGTAGCGCTCCTGTTGGACGCGGAGGTTCTCTCGCGCCACGACGACGGACTGTGATGCGAGATCCGCCGCCGCCCGAGCGGCTTCGTAGGCTTCGTACGCCTGCACGATGTCGCGCCGCACGGCCAACTCGAGATCGGTACGTACCGCCCGTGCGATGTCCCGGACCGTGACGGCGCGTGACAGCGCGATCTCGCGACGCGCGCCATCCCAGATCGGCAGGCTGATGCTGATCCCGATCGCGGACCGCGTGGTCGCGGTCGGGAAGAAGCTGTCGTCGAACGACGCAATCCTGCCGAACAGGTCGACGGACGGCAGGTAGGTGCCCCGTGCCGAGCGGACGTCGGCTTCCGCCGCCCGCTGGCTCTGCCGCGCCGCGAGGATCTGCGGACTCTCGCCGACCGCCTCGAGGATGGCGTCTTGCTCGGAGATTGGCAGCGGGGGCGCGGGCAGCGTATCGAGCTGCGTCGCGTCCACGGGACCGGGGGCGCCCACCCGGCGGGCCAGCTGAAACTGTGCGACCTTGAGCTGTGCCTCCTGTCGCAGCAGGGCGACGCGGGCCTCGGTGACCTCAAGGAGGAGCTGGAGCGAGTCGGTTTGCACTGCGGCGCCCGAGACGACGCGCGCACGCGCGACGGCGAACTGCTCTTCGGCCCGCCCCACGCGCTCCGTGGCGACCCGCGTCAACTCGCGTTGCGCGATCACGTCGTAGTAGTCCGACTCCGTCAGCAACGCCGTCTGGAACCTCGCTTCGAGCTCGCTGGCCCGCGCCCGGTCGAGCTCCGCGGACGCGCGCGTCAGCTCGTTGAACTTGCTCAGACCGGCGAAGAGGTTGAGCCGCGCCTCGAGCCCCGCGTCGACGATGTTCGATGCGGGCTGCAACGTACCGATGTTGAATGCTTCGCTCGAGTACCACGTGGCATTGAGCTGTGCGGTCACCGCTGGGATGACAAATGCGGCAATTGCGGCCCGCCGCCCCCACTCCGCATCCGCGATCTGGCGTGATGCGGAGACGTAGTTCGGATCCAGTCGGGCCGCGCGCTCGAGCGCCTCCGTGAGCGTGATTCGCGGAACGGTGTCCTGGGGGACGGTGGCGGAAAGCTGCAGCGCGGCGAGCAGCTGGACGATCACCGAGCCTCCACCGGTTGGAGGTCAGGTTCAACTTTGCGGAAGGCCACCCGCAGACTGAGCCGGTCGAGCAGCGTGTAGACCACGGGAACGAGGAACAGAGTCAGCAACGTCGAGAAGATCATGCCGCCGACGATGGCGTAGCCGAGCGGTCGGCGACTCGCCGATCCCGCACCCAGGCCGAGCGCGATCGGCATGGCACCGATGATGGTGGCGACCGACGTCATGACGATCGGTCGCAGCCGGATGGCAGCGGACTGCATCATGGCACCGGTCGCGTCGAGTCCCGTTCGCTTCAACTGGTTTGCGTACTCGACCAGGAGGATGGAGTTCTTCGTCACGAGACCGATGAGCAGGATCATGCCGATCTGGCTGAACAGGTTCAGTGTGGATCCCGTAACCCAGAGGGTGACGAGTGCGCCCGTGACGGCGAGCGGTACCGACAGGATCACGGTGAACGGGTGTCGGAGCGATTCAAACTGCGCCGCGAGCACCATGAACACGACCACCAGCGCGAGGGCAAACGCGAAGTAGAGTGCGTTGCCACTCTCCGCGAACTCGCGGGATTCGCCGGCGAGGGCGACACTCCCGCCGCGCGGCAGCGTCGTCTCGGCTGCCGCATACAGGGAGTCGAGTGCCGAGCCGAGCGCAAAACCCGGGGCGAGATTCGCGGTGAGCGTCGCCGAGCGCACGCGGTTGAAATGGCTCAGCTGGCGAGGTCCAGCCCCTTCGTCGATCCGCACGACACTGGACAGTTGCACCAGCTGATTGCCGGTCCCACGCACGTAGAGGCCGGTCAGGTCCTGCGGGGCGGCCCGATCTGCTGGATCGAGTTGTGCGATCACGTAGTACAGCTTGTTTGCGCGCGTGAATGTGCTGATCCGCTGCCCACCCAGCAGTGTCTGCAGCGCGCTCGACACGTCAAGGATCGGTACTCCCAGGTCCTCGGCGCGATCGCGGTCGTACACGACCGTGAGCTCCGGCTTGTTCACCCTGAGGTCGGTGTCGACGTTGACGAGTCCCGGAATCCCCCGCGCTCGGGTGATGAGCCGCTCCATACCGACAACGAGGGAGTCGAAACTCGGGTGGCGAACGATGAACTGGACCGGCTGTTCAAAGCCGCCGATGGCGGGAGGGTTGTTGGCGAAGGCGAACAGCCCGGGGATAGCGAAGAACTGCGGCTGCACCTCGCCGATGACATCCTCCACGGAACGATCCCGCTCGGCCCAGTCGGTGAGCTTCGTGAAGACGATGCCGCTGTTCACGGCCCCGCCGCGGAAGCCGACAATGCTGAAGTACCCCGCGATGTCTTCGGTCCGGCTCAGCACCTCCTCGACCCGCAGCTGGTACTCGTCGGTGTAGCCAAGCGAGGCGCCCTCGGGTGCGATCGTGATCACGATGAAGATCCCGCGGTCTTCCGGCGGGACGAACTCGCGCTGCAAATTGGCAAAGGCGAGCCACGCAATCGCGAGGGTCGCCACTCCACCGCCGATGATGAGCACGTGGTGCCTCATCGCCCGCGAGAGCATTGTGGCGTACCGGTCGGTGATCCTCTGGAATGCCCGTTCGAACAGATTGAAGAGCAGGCCATGCCGCTTCGGTACCCGCAGGATCCTCGCGCACAGCATCGGGGTGAGCGTCAGCGCAACGAAGCTGGATATGATCACGGCGGAGGCCATCGCGAGTGCAAACTCATTGAACAGGCGACCCGTCGCCCCACCGAGAAATGCGAGCGGAGAGAACACGGCCACCAGCGCGATGGTCGTGGCGATCACGGCGAACGCGATCTCGCTGGTACCCCGCATCGCCGCGTGCGTGGGATCTTCTCCGAGCTTCTCTTGGTGACGGTAGGCGTTCTCCATGACGATGATCGCGTCGTCCACCACGATACCGATCGACAGGATCAGCGCGAGCAACGTGAAATTGTTGACGGAGAAGTCGAGCACGAACAGGAGACCGAATGCGGCGACGATCGATGTGGGAATCGCCAGCGCGGGTATGATCGTGCCCTTCAGGTTCCGGAGAAACAGGAAGATGATGACCACGACGAGAAACCCGGCCAACAGGAGGGTCTCCTGCGCTTCCTGGATCGACTGTCGTACGAAGTCGGCGCGATCGAAGCCCGGGAGGATTTCCATGCCGGCCGGCAGGGCGGCCTGGATTGCCGGCAGCTCAGCAAGGATCGCGTCCGAGGCCTCGATGAGATTGGCCTTCGACTGGCGCACCACGCCGACGGCGACTGCCGTCGAGCCGTTGTACCGCAGGATCGAGCGGTCATCCTCGGCGCCGAACTCGACGCGAGCCAGATCCTGCAACTTGATCAGCTGGCCACTCTGATTGGCGACGACGAGCTGACGGAACTCTTCCGGTGTCTGCAGTTCCCCGAGCGATCGCACCGTGAACTCGCGGCGCTCCGACTCGATGCGGCCCGCTGGAATCTCCACGTTTCGGGTGCGGACCGCGCTCTGGATATCCTGGACCGTGAGGCCCCGTGAGGCGAGCGCTTGCGGATCCAGCCAGATACGCATCGAATAGCGACGCTCGCCCGCGATCTGCGCCCCACCCACTCCGGGTAGCGACTGCAGGCGGGTCTTCACCTCGCGGTCTGCGACGTCCGACAGCTGGAGCAGATTGTAGTTCTCGCCCTGCAACACCAGCCAGAAGAACGGCTGGGCGTCAGCGTCCTGCTTGGTGACGATCGGCTCCTCAACGTCTTCCGGCAGACGGCCTCGAACCCGCGAGACCTTGTCCCGCACGTCCTGCGCGGCCGCCTCGATATCCCGATCGAGCGTGAACTCCAGCGTGATGGTGCTGGCCTGCTCGGCGCTCGAGCTGGTGAGGGTGCGCAGGCCCGGAATCGTGCTCAGCTCCTCCTCGAGCACATCGGTCACCGCGGACTCCATGACCCGCGGGTTGGCGCCGCGTAGCGTCGTGCTCACCGAGACGATCGGGGGGTCGACGTCCGGGAACTCGCGGACCGGGAGCCTCAGATAGGAGATCCCGCCGAAGAGCACGAGCGCGATACTCACCATGCTGGTGAGGACGGGTCGTCGGATCGAGGTGTCGGAGAGTTTCACCGGGTTCCGCCTTCACGGCAAAATACAAATATAAACTCGATAGAAATACTCGGTCTGTGGTGCGGTCTGCCGAAGTGATCGACCATGTGCTCGTGCACTTGTAGTGCTGCCTCCGCCGCGTGACCTGATCGGAATTGACTGCGGCGCGTGACGAGTTGACGGTCACGTGCGGTGCGGGTGCTATGCTGCCTGCGGACGCTGTCGGAGGGGGGAGACATGAGGTCCAAGATGCTCATGCGCGCGATGGCGTGCTCCGTTCTGGCCGCCGCGTGTCACGGTGACGCCCGCCCCCTCGTTGGCACCGTGCAGCTGACCGAACCGGTTCGGGACGCCGGGGTTGCCTTCTTCCCCGGACTGGTCGAGCGGGAGGTGCACATTCGGTTGCACACCGCCGCGGCAGAGTACGCCTGGGCGTTCGTGCCGGTCTACGCGCTGTCGGGGGCTGCGGGCTGCACGCAGTGTGAGGTCGCGTCGGTCACCATGTGCCTTCAGCGTGCACCAAGCCGCGCGTCGGTCGATCGCGCGAGTTGAGCGCGGTCGGTCGCGTGCATCGGCAGCGCGCGCCATCTTATTGCCGTGACCAGACGGTTGCGGGAGGCATGGCATGAGGATC
>JBDHDN010000008.1:0-22417 GCA_039591485.1 Gemmatimonadota bacterium | reverse complement strand
CCAGCCATGAGGGCGACCATACCAGTGAGCCCCATGCTCTTTCCCATCGACAGTTCGCGCCCGAAGATCTCGTACACGACGTCGGGGGAGACGGCGGCCACCTGCTCGAGCGGCGCGCCCGAGAGCGCATCGCCCAGGATCGCGGCCAGGGCCATTGCCGAGATGCCCTGCGGGTTCTCGACCGCAAAGTGAAACGTCAAGGTGCCGTCGTCGTTCGGCTCCGGGAAGACGTACGCCTGCGATTCGCACGCCGGCACCTTGAACTGCTCGGCATAGGGCGGACTCGCGACGTCCGGCGGCACCGGCCGGTAGCGCCGCGAGAAGTCGATCAGGAGCTGAATGCGCTCCTGGCGGTCCTGCGTGCGCCCGATGAGGCGCAAGAGCTTCGCCAGCTTGTTCGGAAGCGCCGCCATCGACCGTCCCTCCGCATCGCCCTGAAACCGCGCATCACCGCGCACGCGCGCGGCCCAACGGAGGTTACTTCTCGATCGGTACGTTCACCAGGTTGCCCCACTCCGTCCAGCTGCCGTCGTAATTGCGCACTCTCGGGAAGCCTAGCAGGTGCGTGAGCACGAACCACGTGTGGCTCGACCGCTCTCCGATCCGGCAGTAGGCGATCACGTCGTCGTCCCTGCGGAGCCCGACCTCGTCCTGATAGATGGCACGCAGCTGGGCGGCCAGCTTGAAGGTGCCATCCTCGGCGTTCACGGCCCTGGCCCACGGCACGTTGGCCGCGCCCGGGATGTGCCCGCCGCGGAGCGCCCCCTCGTTGGGATACGCGGGCATGTGCAGGCGCTCCCCGGAGAACTCTTCGGGGCTGCGCACGTCCACCAGCGGCAGGTTCGCCCGGACGTGGGCCAGGACCTCGTCGCGGAACACGCGGATGCGCGTGTCATCGCGGTCGGGCGCCCGGTACGCCGCCGCCGGGTAGGTCGGCACGTCGGTTGTCAGCGGCCGTCCCTCCCGCTCCCACTTGAGCCGCCCGCCGTCCATGACCTTGGCCCGGTCGTGACCGAACAGTTGGAACACCCAGAACGCATAGGTCGCCCACCAGTTGGTCTTGTCACCGTAGAACACGACCGTCGTGTCGGAGGTCACTCCGATCCGGCGCATGAGCGTCTCGAAGCCATCCCGCTCGAGATAGTCGCGGCGCAGGGGGTGGTTGAGATCGCGGGTCCAGTCCACCTCGACGGCGCCCGGCATGTGCCCGGAGGAATACAGCAGCGGATCCTCGTTCGATTCCACGATCCGGATGGCCGGATCGTCGAGATGCGCCGCGACCCAGTCGGTGGACACGAGCACCTCGGGATTGGCGTACCCGCGGTCAGCGATGTCGGACATGACGGACCTCCCTGGTTGCTGCCTGTAACCCGGGCGGTGTGGCGGAAGTTCCCGCGGGCGGCGGTAACGGCGGGACGGCGGACACGACGTGAGGCATCCGAGCGGCGCAGCCGTCGCGTCAGGAACATCCGAGCCGATCCGCGGCTTCAGCCGTGGGATGCTCGAGCCGGCAGCGGGACGGCGGAACCGGCTCAGGCGGCGGCCCAACGGCTCGGAGGCGGATGCCCCGTCACTCCCCACTCCCGCGAGCTCTGCACTCTGCACTCTGCGATCGCCCCTCCCTCTTGTGGCTGCTCGCCGCCGGCCCCAGAATGGGGGATCCCGATCGACTTTGGAGTACCTATGCGCACCAGGATCTCTCTCGTGGTCGCCGTCCCACTCGCGGCGCTGGTCGTCGCCGGTCCAACTGCCACGGCGCAGGAGGAGGAGCAAAGCGTCGTCCATGAGCGCAGTAGCGGCGTCGCGTTCCCCGTCGAGCTCACCGTGCCCGGCACGGAGATGACGCACGTGATCACCGGCACCGGAATCCGCACCAAGACGTTCCTCAAGGTGAAGGTGTACGCCTTCGGGCTGTACGTTGACCCGGCGGGGGCCAGAACCGCCCTCGTGGACTATGCCGGCACGGAGGGGAAGGAGTTGGAGAAGAACGACGAGTTCTTCGACACGGTGCTGGAGCAGGACTTCGGGATGACGCTGCGTCTCGTCATGACCAGGGACGTGGGCGGCGAAGACATGGCTGAGGCCTTCGATGGGGCGCTCCGTCCGCGCGTGCAGCGGGCCGCGGCCGAGATGGACATGCCCGGCGGCGAAGCCGCACTCGACGAGTTCCGCGGGTTCTTCAATGTCGAGGAGATGACGAAGGAATCGGACATCGTTTTCTCCTGCACGCCCGACGGAATGCTCAGGACGTCGGTCAAGGGGGAGGTCCAGGCCGAGATCACCTCCGAGGCGCTCTGCTGGGCGCTGTTCGATGTCTACCTGGGGGAGGATCCGATATCCGGCGGCGGGAAGAAGAACATCGGCAAGGCCTTCGCCGACGTGCTGAGCGCCATGTAACAGGGCTCGGGCTTGTCTTTACCCGAGGCCCCAACGAAATTGCGCCAGCGGAGAGGAAGGGCGGAACGGTCGTGCCGCCGTACCGCCCCTTCCGCCGTTCGTCATGGAGAGGTGGCCGAGAGGCTGAAGGCGGCGGTTTGCTAAACCGTTATAGGGTCAAAAGCCCTATCGGGGGTTCGAATCCCCCCCTCTCCGTACACGGTCTCGGTAGCTCGTCGCGGGAGGGGTCCCGCGGCTGACGCCGCGGCTCGGCAGGGGTCGTCGCCGAGGCGACGGGCAATGGGCAGTCCGCAGCCACTCGCCTCACGGTGCCAATCCCCTCCCTTCACTTCCCCGCCCTCCCGCTGGCCATCGCGCTGCTACTCGAAGAGTCCGGAGCGCATCCGATCCCGCATGCGAGCCCCCGCTTCCGACTGACTCGTCACCCAGTAGACGGCCATCATCCCGACACCGATGCCCAGAAGCAACACGGCCCAGAAGATCCCCGGTGATCGGTCTTCGAGTCCGTGTGCTACGTTCATGCCGAGGATCGTGGCGATCGCCATGAGCGGGAAGGTGACGGCAGCGAGGACGTTCAGCTTGTGCTGCGCCACGGCCATTTCCGTTGCCTTGGCCATCTGGGCCTCGGCGGTGCGCGCGATCCGATAGTCGAGTGCGAGCTTCGCGTCGTGGAACAGCAACTCGTAGCTACGGGACACCTCGTAGGCCTCGTCGCGCATGGCGATCAGCAGCCTGTCTCCCTTCACGAGTTCCCGCGCCGACTGGAGCGCCTGGCTCATGTTGGCGGCGGCCCGGATGAGCGGTGCGAGATCGTCGAGGACCTCGAAGAGGTCGGTCGCGCTCGCGGCACGTTCGTAGGCGTCGTCGTACCGTCCGTACCGTTCCCGGCACGACGCCAGCAGCTTCTTCAGCTTCGCGTCGCCCCCCGCCATACCGTTGTACCACCATGACCCGTCAGGCTTGCGCAGGAAGACCTCGGGATTGCGCTTGTGCGTGTCAGGCTCGGGCGGGCTGTGCAGCACGACGAGCAGATGCTCGTCCTCGAAGATCGCGCACTGGCGTCCGTAGGTGGACTCACCGAGTCACGCCTCGATCGCGTGGGGCAGCGTCCAGCTGAACGCTTTGCGTCGCATTGTCGGTCTCCCGCGGGAGTATCTCGATCTCCATGACGCTGCCGGGCCTTCCGCTCACAATCTGCGATCTGCACTTGGCGATCGGCAAGCATCACGCGTCCCCTTTCCCAATTCCCCATTCCCCCTTTACCTTCGTCTCGCACCGGGTCATCACGCAATCCTTCTGACACGCCTCATGCCGAACTCCGACATTCGCGTCCGCTTCGCCCCTTCACCCACTGGCTACCTGCACGTGGGCGGTGCGCGGACCGCGCTGTTCAACTGGCTGTTCGCGCGCAAGCACGGCGGCAGCTTTCTGCTGCGGATCGAGGACACCGACAAGGCCCGCTCATCCGAGGAGCACGTGCGGGTCATTCTCGATGGGTTGGCATGGCTCGGGCTCGATATCGACGAAGACATCGTCTTTCAAGGAGCGGGTATCGAGCGTCACCAGGCGCTGGCCGAGCGACTGCTCGCCGAGGAGAAAGCCTTCGAGGAGGACGGCGCCATCCGGTTCCGCATGCCGCGTGACGAGATCGCCTGGGACGATGCCGTCTACGAGCGGATCAGCTTCCAAGGGAGCGACATCAAGGACTGGATCATCCTGCGCTCCGACCGAACACCGACATACAATTTCACGGTCGTGGCCGACGACATCGCGATGCAGGTGACACACGTGATGCGGGGCGACGATCACATTTCCAATACGCCCAAGCAGATCGCGGTCTACCAGGCGCTTGGCTGCGAGCCGCCGGTCTTCGCGCACCTGCCCATGATCCACGGCACCGACGGGAAGAAGCTGTCCAAACGGCACGGTGCCACCGCGGTTGGCGACTACCAGCACCTCGGCATCCTCCCGGGCGCCATGCGCAACTTCCTGGCACTGCTCGGCTGGAACCCGGGCGACGAGCGGGAACTGTTCGTCACCGCGGAGGAGCTGATCGAGGCGTTCTCCCTCGATCGCGTGCTCAAGAAGGCCGCGGTGTTCGACGTGACCAAGCTCGAGTGGCTGAACGGGCAATACATCGGCCGCACCCCGCCCGATGTCCTGCTGCCGCTCATCGAGGACCAGCTCGCAGGCTTCGGTCTCGACGTCGACGCGCTCGGCCGCGACCGCGTGCTCGAGGCCGTCCGGGTGCAGAGCGAGCGCGCCCGGACGACGCTCGAGCTTGCGCAGCGCGTGGGCATCCGGTTCGACGCGAAGCTCATCGAGCGCGATCCCAAGGCCAACGTGTTGCTCGCGAAGGACACCGAGGGGTTCCGCGATGCGCTCACTGCGGCGATCGACCGGCTCTCGGCGGTCACGGCGGACGATTGGACGGAGCAGCACCTCGAGCGGGTGCTCAAGGATCTCGCCACCGAGCGCGGTGTGAAGCCGGGCGTGATCTTCCAGCCGGTGCGTGTCGGCATCACCGGACAGACGGTATCGGAGCCGGTCAACGTTCTCCTGGTGCTGGTGGGCCGGGAGGAGTCGCTCAGCCGGCTCTCGGCCGCCATCACGTGGGAGCCCGAGTCCGCCTGACGCTTCGCGCACTGCTGCCAACGGTGGCCGTCGTCGCCGTAGCCTGTGCGCAGCGCTTCGATGTCGCGCCGGGTCCGGCGGCACGGTCGTGTCCCGACCCTTCCAACGACCCGTTCAGCTGGTACGTGCCGGAGGGCACCGACCGCGACTCGGATGCCGATCGCTGGTGCCGCAGCGTCGGTCCACCGGTATTCGTAGCCGCCCCCGATCCGCACTTCCATGCGTGGCGGACGACAGATCCGCTCGTGGCCGCGGCGTGGAACGTGAACGGCGGCTCGGGCGACATCTATCGGTTCCTCCGCACCGAGCTCGATCTCGACTGCGCGACCGGCGAGCCCGTTTCCGGCCCGCCGTTCGTGCTGCTGGTCCAGGAGGCGTTCAGGCGGTCCGCCGGCGTGCCGCCCACCGCGGACCCTGATGTCATCCCCCCTCGCATGGAGGAGCCCGAGCGCGCCGGCCCTCGCGATGACATCGTCACCGTCGCTGAGCGCTGCGGGCTTGCCATCGCGTACGTGGCAGCCACACGCAACGGCCCCGAGGAGTACGTCGGGCTGCGCGAAGACAAGGGCAACGCCGTGCTATCGACGCTCCCGCTCGCCGAGCCGCTCGCGATCGAGGTGCCCATGGTGGCGCAGCGGCGAGTCACCGTCGGCGTGACCATTTCGCTTCCGTCGGGCAAGCCGCTCCGCTTGGTGAGCCTCCACTTCAACAACTACCCGACGCCGTGGCACTTCTTCAGGTCCGGTGGCAGCACCCGGACACAGCAGGCCCGCGCCACGCTCGATGGTCTCCGGCGGTTCGAGGCGGCGCGGGACGGAGACACCGCCCCCGCCGTCGGCGGCGGCGACCTCAACACCAGCACGACCGGCGAGACCGCCCTGCGCTACCTGTACGACTGGTTCACCGACTCACCGCCGTTCCACGGCGAGCCAACCCGCAGCGGCTTCCCGACCGATCATCTGCTGCTGCGCGGCGGAGGTGTGCTCGAGATCGAGCAGGGTTCCTACCGACGGATCGACGACGCGTACGGATCGGATCACCACCCGGTGATCGTCCGCGTGCGCGTCGCTGGTGAGGAGCGTTAGGGAATCGGCTGTGGCCGGCGCGGGTCCGGGGCGGCGATCACCGAGTCCCCCTTGGCCCGCTCCGCTTCCCGCTCGGCATCACGACGCTTACGCAACTCCTCGACATAGTTGCGGAACTCGGCCGCCGTCTCCGCGCGCCGTGCCGCACTGATGATGTCATCCCGCATGCGCTGCAGCTCGGCCGCTGCCTGCGCTTGGTCGTAATTCCCCTGCGGCAGCGGGATGAGCGCGAGCAGTGCCGTCGGGATCTTGAAATCGCCCAGGTAAATCCACTGCCCGTCGATGCCCCATTGGTCGTCGCCGATTTCCGTGGTCCAGCGCGGTGGCGGTGGGAGGGCGAAGCTGTCGCGCGGCATGGTGTCGATGTAGGCCTTCATTCGCTCGCGCAGCGCCATCTCGATCCGCTCCGCGTGCGTCCGTCGATCGGGCGAGGGGCCCACGACACCCAGCTCCGCTTCCGAGGCGCGCACCCACACGCGGCCGTCTCCATATTGCGGCCCGACCAGCCGGTACCCCGGGGGACCTGGCGCGAGCGTCGTGTCCTCCGACCGCGCGCGTGTGGCCGGCGGCAGCCGGCCCGCGATCAGGAACGCCGGGGCCCGAGGCGGCAACACCGAGTCGATACGCGGGCTCGGCAGCACACCCATGTAGCGTCCGCCCTCACCACCGGCGGTGAGGACTCCTTCGGGCGTGCCCTCGTAGGCGGGCATGGCAAACTCCCGGTCCGCCGGCGTGCCGTCGGGCGGCATGAGTGTGGTGAAGACCGTGGTCTCGTCCGAGGGCGTCCACCGGAACGAGGGTCCTGCCACGCTCACCAGCACGACGGCGATCGCCACGTGCACGACGAAGCTCGCCACCGTCCACCACGGACTGGCGCGCTTCGCCTCGGGCAGGTAGAACCGCGGACCGCTCACGCCACGCCCTTCGCCCCCTGGATGAACCGTCCGATGCGCCCAATCGCCTCGCGCAGCCGATCGGCCGACACGGTGAGCGCGATCCGGAAGAAGCCTTCACCTCCCTGGCCGAATGCCGTGCCCGGCAGGACCACGACGCCTTCACGCTCCAGCAACGTGGTACTGAAGGTGTGGGCGTCGAACCCCATCGGCAGCGGGATCCAGATGTACATCGTCGCCTGCGGCCGGTCGGCCGCAAGCCCGGCATCAGCCAGCGCTGTCATGGCCACGTCGCGCCGTGCCGCAAACTCCTCCATGAGCGGACGGGACAACTCCTCCGCCCTGTCGAGCACCGCGGCGCCCGCCTTCTGCACGGCGAGGAAGATGCCCGTGTCGACCCAGGTCTTGAGCTTCCTGAGCGGAGCGATGAAGTCCGCGGACCCCACCACCCACGCGCAGCGCCAGCCGGTCATGGAGAAGGTCTTCGACAGCGAGTGGAACTCGAGGGCGCACTCGCGCGCACCCTCGATCTCGAAGATGCTCGGCGCCCGGTAGCCGTCGAAGGTGATCTCGCAGTACGGGTTGTCGTAGGCCAGCAGGATCCCGCGCTCGCGGCAGATCTGCACCGTACGCTCGAGGTAGTCCCACGGCGCGATGGCGGCCGTTGGATTGTTGGGGTAGTTCAGGTACACCAGCCGCACGCGGTCGAGCTGCTCGGGCGGGAGGTCCCCTAGTTCGACCAGGTAGTGATGCTCGGGACGAAGCGGCACGAGGATCGGTTCGCCGCCTGCCATGATCGTCCCGCCGAGGTAGGCGGGATACCCGGGATCGGGCATGACGCACGCATCTCCCGGATTGACGAATGCGAGTGCCAAGTGGGCGAGCCCGTCCTTGGAGCCGATGAGCGGCAGCAACTCTTCCACGGGGTCGAAATCCACCCCGAACCGCCGCGCGACGTAGCGACTCGCGGCGTCGCGGTACTCCTTGAGCCCGACCTGGAAGGCGTACCGACTCATCGCGGGATCGGCAGCCGCTTCTGCGAGGTTCTGCACCGCGGGCGCGGGAGGAGCAAAGTTCGCATCTCCGGCGCCGAGATCGATGACGTCACGGCCCTTGGCGAGCAGGCGGCGCTTGAGCGCGGCCAGCTCGGCCACGGCGTACGGCGGCAACAGGCCCAGTCGGTCACTCGGTCCAATCACGTCGGTGCTCCAATCCCGTGGCGCGCGAAGAAGTCCTCCGCGGCCGTACGTGTTTCACCCCAGGGGGCGATCACCCGTTCCGCTGGCGGGAGGGACGCGAGCAGGATCTGCCCATACCGTCGGCTGACCACGCGGTGGTCCATCAGGACGACCACGCCCACGTCGCTCTTCGTCCGGATCAACCGGCCGAACCCCTGTTTGAGCTTAAGGGCCGCCAGGGGCAGGAGGTAGTGGGTGAACCCGTTGAGACCGCGCGCCTCGAGCGCCTCGATGCGGGCGGCGGTCACCGGTTCGGTCGGCACCTTGAACGGCAGCTTAGCCAGGATCAGCCCCCGAAGCGACCTGCCCGGCACGTCCACCCCTTCCCAGAAGCTGTCGGTGCCCAAGAGCACGGCCCTCCCGAGATCCCGAAAGCGGCGCAGGAGGTAGTCGCGCGGCGCCTCGCCCTGCACCAGGAGCGGCCACCGCGCGCCGATCCGCTGACGGATCGCTGTCGCGGCCCGCCGGAGCGCGGCGTGACTGGTGAACAGCACGAACAGCCCCCCGTCGGATGCGGCGACGATCTCCTCCACCGCCTGGACCACCGCACGATCGTGACCAGGTTCGTCGCTGCGCGGATCGGGTGTGTCGGTGGGTACCGCGAACAGGCACTGACTGGCGAAGTCAAAGGGCGAGGGAAGGATCTCTGCGTACTTGACCGGTTCCGGCGGCAGCGACAGGCCGACGCGGTCGCGCAGGAAGTCGTAGGTGCCGCCTGCGGCGAGAGTGGCGCTCGTCATGACGACGGTTTCCACGCGGTCGAACAAGGATTCGCGCAGCACCGCCGCGAGGTCGATCGGGACGGCCTGGAGCCCGACTGGGAACGGCAGCCCCCCTGACGGACGGTCGCCGCGTCGCTCGATCCACCGCACCAATCCGTGACCCGCCTGCGGCCTGAGCGTGAGCGAAAAGCCGTCCACCGCCGCCTCGAGCCGCCGTACGACACCCCGCAGTTCCCCCATGATCTGAGAGCGGCGGTCGGGTTCATCGGACACCTCGAGCCGGTCGGCAACGGTCTCCACGCCATCCCGCAGCCGGCCGAGCACGCGGACGACGTTGTCGAGCGCGACTCCGAGCCCGGCATCCCACACCGGGTCCTGCGCGAACGACTCCTCCAGCCGAAGCACGCCACCCCGCTCCTGCACGAGCCGCTCCGCGAGGAGCTGGAACACGCGCTCGACATGCTGCCTGGCATCGCCTACCGAGGGCAAGAGGTCGGTCCGCAGTAGCTCGCTCGATGCGGTGCTCAGGAGATCCTCCTGCCGGCTCAACTCCGCCAGCAACGTCGGGATCAGTCCCTTGCCGTTGCGCTCGAGCCGACTCAGCACCCGTAGGGCGCCCCGCGACGTGACCTGTGTCCCCAGGTGCTGAGCGGCGACGTCCTCGAGGTGATGCCCCTCGTCGAGCACGAGCCGCTTGTAGGGCGGCAACACCGCTGCGTCCTGCCAGTTCTCCTGCACGCGGCGCACCGCGAGGTCGGCTGCCAGCAGGTGGTGGTTCACCACGACCACGTCCGCCTCGGCCGCCCGCCGCCGTGCCTCGAACAGGAAGCAGCGGTCGAAGTTCGGGCACTCGAGCCGCGTGCAGAGATCGGGCTCGGCGCGGACCTCCTCCCACACCTCGAATGAGGGCTGATCGACGAGATCGGTGAGCGAGCCGTCGGCCGTCTGCGACGCCCATTCGCGCAGCGCGTCCAGCTCCTTCTGCCGTTCGGGCTCCAGCAGTGAGCCCTGACCCGCCGACGCCAGTTCGAGGCGGGAGAGGCAGAGGTAGTTGGTCCATCCCTTGAGCAGCGCGTACAGCGGCTTCCGTTCGCGGTCGGTGAACGCGCGCGCCAAGAGCGGCAGGTCCTTGCCGACCAACTGCTCCTGCAGGTTGATGGTGTTGGTCGACACGACGGTTCGCTCGCCGTTGGCGAGGCTCCACTCGATGGCGGGGACGAGATAGGCGAACGACTTGCCGACCCCGGTGCCAGCCTCGAGCAGTGAGATCCCACCCTCGTTGTAGGTGTCGGCCACGTACGCGGCGAGGTCGCGCTGGCTTGCGCGGTCCTCGAACTGACCGAGCACGCGTGCCACCGCCCCGCCTTCACCGAGCGAGCCCGCGACGTCGACCGGATCGAGGGGCACGAGCACGCGGCGGCGCGGGACCTCCACCACCATGTAGAGCTGCTCGGCAGCGTTGTCGATGATGCCGAAGCCCACGCCCTCGTCGTGCATGCGCGCGGCAACGTGGAGGTCGGCGGTGGATGGATCCAGCACACCCGATGGATGGTTGTGCAACACGATCTCGCCCCGCTCCGCGATGCCGGGCAGGGCGAGCACGGCATCGACGGTGCCGCGCGCCACCGCGCGCACTTCGGTCACGAGATCGTCCCGGCCCACCGTAGCGACGAACGACACCTCACGCCCGCCGGCCTCCGCAATCTCGAGAGCGAGGGCGGCCTGCGCGTCCGCCGACAGTCGGGTCACGTCTTCAGCTCGCGCTTCCGGGCGGCCGGAAACAGCACGTTGTTGAGAATGAGCCGATACCCGGGCGAGTCGGGATAGAGCGACAGGTCGGTCGGGGGATCGCCAATCTGGTGCTGCGGGTCCTCGGGATCGTGCCCTCCCAGGAACGTCCACGTCCCGTCACCGTGCTCACCATGGATGTACTTCACCCAGGGCGCACCCGGTTCCTCGGCAAGCACGATGACGCCACGCTTGAGCCGCTCGCGAGTGAACGAGGTCGTGAGTCCGTAGAAGTCGGGGATCACCGCACGGTGGCACTGCACGAGCATGGTCGGCACGGGATCGATCTTCGCCGCGAAGTCGAACAATCGGAAGGCCCCGAGGGGCTGACGCCGCGCAGGGTGGTTCACCTGGTGCCCGTCGATGTCCGAGAATGTCGCGATCTGCGGCGACAGCTCGAGCACGGCGTCGCGGAACGCCATAGTGCGATCCCACCGCAACCGAGCCGTGGCGTCAAGCGCCATCGGCGTGCCGTCGCTGTACTCGGCGGCGACATCGACGTCCTCCGCCGCGAGCGCCAGCTCGAGCGTCTCGGTGGCGGTGCACATCGCGAACAAAAACCCACCGTCCGCGACATAGGACCGGATCCGCCGAGCCACCGCTTTCTTGAGCTCCGCCGGATGGTCGAACCCGAGCGAGCGCGCGGTCTGGGCGTGCAGCCGCACCATCTCGCGCAGCCACGGCGCCGTGCTCGACGAGAGGTAGAACTTCGAGAACTGTCCGGTGAAGTCCTCGTGGTGGAGGTGCAGCCACTCATAGTCCGGCAGCCCGCCGGCGAGCACCTCGGGATCCCATACGGTGTCGTACTCGATGCCCGCGTACTGGAGCGCCATCGTCACCGCGTCATCCCACGGCGCAACATTGGGCGGCACGTACACCGCAACCCGCGGCGCCTTGTCGAGGGGGATCGCATCCATGTTGTGCGCGGCGATCGTGCCGCGGATCGTGAGGTCGCTTCCGGGCGGCACATCCTCGACCAGCACGCCATCCAGCGCGGCCTCGCGCCGGGCCTCGGGATGGTCGGCGAGGAGGAAGCTCCCCCCCCGGAAGTTGAGCAGCCACTCCGCGCGGCCGCCGCGCTTGAGCGCTCGGAAGGCGACGCCGTACGCCTTGAGGTGATTGGTCTGGTGCTCGTCCATCGGGAGCAGGAGGCCGCCTCCCTGCACGCCATCGGTCCTCGCCAGGACCTCGCGGCTCACCAGCGAACCGGCTGCTGCACCGACGGCCGCGACGAACGCCCGGCGCCTCATGTCTTCGGTATCATCCCGCGCACGTGATCAAGCAGGCGCCGCGCCTGCGGCACGACCGCGCTCCTGGGATACGTGAGAATCACGTGCTCCAGCCTGGCGAGCGCCTCCTCGTTCCGTCCCGCTTCGGCATACACCGCCGCAAGCAGCAGTTCGGCCGCCGGCGCCGACGGTCCAGCGGAATCGGCATCCAGCGCGTCGAGCAGCAGTCGTTCCGCTCGCTCGGCGTACCCCGCCGCGGCGGCCACTTCACCCGCAAACGCGAGGACATCCGCGCGCCCCCCACCCGCGGGCAACCGCTCGGCCGCGCTGCGCAACTCCTCCACCGCCCCGAGCGTGTCACCCGTGTGCAGAGAGACCAAGGCCCGACCCAGCTCCTCCAGCCGCTCCGCGCGCACCTGCTCCAGGAGCACCAGCAGCGCGGCACTCCGCGTCGTCTCCGCGCGAGGCCGCGCGTAGGGCCCGGCGGCAGCCAGGCACTCCCGGGCGGTCACGAGATCGCCCCGATACACCGCGATCCATCCACGCAGCGCGAGCGCGGCGACGCTCGAGTCAGCTCCGATGACCGCTTCCCCCCGGTCGAGCTCCCCCATTGCGACCCAGCCCCAGGCAAGGGCCGCTCGCAGTGCCACGAGCTGACCGGGAGGCAGCCGCTCTTCCCAGCGCTCGAAATGACGTTGTGCCTCATCCACCTGCCCTGACTCCGCCAGTACCCGAATGAACGTGACCATCGCGTCAGCTGCACCGGCCGTCTCGGCGGCGTCGAGCGAGACCTGGCTCAGCATGCGCTGCGCCGCAGTGAGGTTCCCTGCATCCGCAAATGCCTGTGCCGCCTGCAGTCGAGCGCGCTCCGCCGCCGCGCCGTCGGAGAGCTGCGCGAGTCGCTCCAGGGCGAACCCCCGAGCGGCCATCGCTTCGCGGGTGCCAGGCTGGCCGGCACGGTCCGCAAACCGCCGCAGCAGGCGCACGCGCTCCGGACGCGGATCCGGCAGGGCACCGTCGAGCAGCACCCACGCCTGTTCCGCACGATCCCATTGCAGCAGGAGGTCGGATGCCAGCCATGTGGCGGCGGGGTCGTCCAGCCCGAGCAGCAGCTGGACGACCGCGTCGCGCGAGCCTGGCGGCGCGCGCCCGACGCTCGCACCGGCCGGCGAGAGAAGGCTCCGGTTGCGCGCGACCGCAAGCGCCCACTGCTCCGCCGCCTCGGCCCAGCGGCCGGCCTGCGTGAGAACGGGGGCCGCGTGCTCTGCCAGCGCGGCATCGCCGAACAGCGCACGGCCCTGCTGGAGCACGGCGAGCGCCGCCTCGCTCTCCCCCCGCTGTGCAAGCCAGCGCGACCACTCGCGGTACGGCGTCACGCTCTCGGGCAATGCCGCCATCCAGCGCGCGGCGGCAGCCGACGCAGAGTCAACACCACCCGCACGAGCGGCGAGTCGGAACTGCAGCTCGCGGATCAGCTCGTCGCTGGGCGCAGCCAGCATCGCCCGCTCGAAATAGGGGAGCGCCTCCTCCAGCCGCCCGACGCGTGCGAGCATCCGCTCGAGTCCCATGAGCAGCGTGGTGTTTGCCGGCTGCACCTCCAGTCCGCGGATGTACCACGCCGCCGCCTCCGCAAACCGCCCCTGCCGCTCCAGATCCACGGCCTGCACTCGGGCACGCTGTACCGCCTCGTCCGCGGCCGGATCCTGGGCCGCCAGCCGCACAGTCACCGTGAGGAGCACCGCCGCCGTGGTCAGCAGGCTACTGCGGCGCACGATTGAGCCTCCGAAAGTACTCGAGCACGAGCCGCCGCTGCTCGGGCGAGAGCGCGCGCAGTTCTTCCCAGGTGGGATAGCGGAACCGTGGCGTCCCGGCCGGCACATCCATTGGGATCGGTGGTCGTGCCGTTCCCGCGCGCGCCGTCTCGCTCACGCGCTCCTTGCGTTCGTCTTCCTCATCGCTCTCGAGCGAGCGTCCCGCGTCGAGCAGCCTGCGGTACAGCTGCTCCTGGCGGTCTACGACCTCCTGATCGAGGCGTCCGTCGTCGAGCTCCCTCGCCAGACGCTCCGCCTCGTCGGCGAGCTCGCCCGCGCCCGACACGTCACCACCCGCCTCGAGTCGCTCCAGTTCCCGCGCGAGCATACGCTGGCGCGCGGCGAGTGCCTGGAGCTGCTGCAGCACATCGGCTCCCCCGGCTTCCATCATCGGCATGAGCCCGCCCGCTTGGCTGTTGAGTGTACCCTGTTGTTGAGCAAGCTCGGCCATGCGCTCCATCGCCTCCGCGAGCCCTGATCCCGACTCGGCAGACGAGACATCGCCGCGGCTCTGCACCATCGCAAACACGGCTCCGTTCAGCGCGTCGACCGCCTCACCGGCCAGACCGGCCGCCTCGACCGGAATGGGCACAGCCCGCTGCAGCCGTTCGAGGGACTCGTCGATCCGGTGCTGCGCCAGGCCCAGCGACGCGGCCAGGCGGGGCGACACGAGCGCGTTCTTGCCGGCGGCATCCTGCAGCCGCTGTGCGACGCGCTCGACGCCTTCCCTGACCGCGGCCTGTTCCGCCCTGACGTCCGGCCCCGACTCGCCGTGCTGCATTCGCCCGGCCAACCGCTCCTGACGCCGGGTGAGGTCGGCCGTCTCCACCAGCGCCCGGTCGAGCTCCGCCATCACTTCCTGCCGCCACGCTTCCCGCAGCTGGTCCCGCGCCCGCCTGAGGGTCGTCCCCATCGGATCGAGCGACGCGCTCGCCCGTTCACCCGACTGGCGAGCGTCAGCCCGTTGCCCCTGCTGCACCTCCCCCGCCGCGCGCCGCATCGCCTGCTCTGCGGTGCGGGCACCGGCGTCCGCCCCTGTCATGTCCTCGCGGTCACCGCCGAGCGAATCGACCGCGTCCGCCAACCGCGCCAGCTCTTGCGCGAGCGCTCCCGCGTCGCCGGCCAGGTCCCTCTCCTCCCGAGCCGCTGCCACGGAGTCAGCTGTCGCGACCGCGGCGTTCCACTCACGCTGCCGCTGCGCCAGCTCATCGGCGTCAGCGGAGAGCGTCGTGAGCTCACCCTCGACGGCGGCCCGCTCGAATAGCTCACGACCTCGCGCCAACTCGTCGCGCAGCTGCGCGGCCGCCTCGGAGAGCCGGCGTAGGGCATCGCGTGTATCGGCGGGATCGAGCCTGTCGAGCGCCTCCCGCAGTGCTCGAAGGCTCGCCTCAAGCTCATCGGTCATCGCACGGTCGAGTAGATCCCGAATCTCCTGCAGTTGCCTGTGGAAGGCGGGGTCGGTCAGGCCGGCGTTCCACGCCGCCTCAGCGAGGCCACGGAGTTCCTCGTCGAGCCGGCGGGCGCGCTGCATGACCTGCTCTTCGTCTTCAAGCACTTCGCGGGCCCGCTCCACCGCATCGAACGGCATTCGCTCCGTGCCCTGGCGGTCGCCCCTCTCGGCCTGCACGGAGCGGTCGCGCTCGGCCGCGAGGTCCTCCATCCGGCGCGCCAACTCCCGCTGCGCGGCCGTCACCGAGTCGGCGCCGGACTGGACGGAACGCGACGCCTCCCGCAGTTCCCGCCGGAGCTCCGACACTGCCGGCAGTCTCAGCGCGTACACGGGGCTCTCACCGACGTTGGGGGTCGGCGCGTTGTCGCTCGCGCGGACGAAGTAGAACGCCGTATCGCCTGGCACGAACCCGCGGTCGTTGAGATCGAGCAGCCAGGACAGCAGCACGTGCTCCATCCCGTCATCGGGTACCGGCAGAGCCACCGTCGTAGAGGGGAGTTGCTCGCCGCGGCGGGTCACGCGCCAACTCACCAGCTCGAGCGCGCGCACCGCATGATCGTCGCGCGCGTCGATCAGCAGGCCCTGCCGGAGGGTGAAGGAAGCGACGGTGTCCGTGCCCGGCACGGGAACGGTCACCGCCGGCACGCTGTCGGGCACGACGATGACGGAGAGGAGTGGAGGACCGACGAGCGGCGCCCCACCGCGCGATACGGCATCGAGGCGCCAGCGTGCGTCGCGCGTCACCCGGAGGGACCCGGAGAAGGCATCCCCGCTGACGTCGAGCGGCACCGTATCGGACCGGGCAATCCATGCGGCGGTCGCCAACGGCGTCGTGGCGCGACCGCGCACGTCGAGACGCGTACCCGCCGGCAGCCACAGCGTGTCGCCGTCCGGGGCGAGGAATTCGTCGGGTCGGTCGAGGTACGCCGGAAAGCGCGCCGTCAGCTCGATCGCCGCAAGCAGCACCGGGAGTGAGACCTCGACGTGGACCGTCTCGGATTCCCGGCCACCGCTGAGGGCGCGGATGTAGCGATCGCTGTCGAGCGGTCCAAGCAGCACGGAGGCCGAGCCGGCGGAATCGAGAGCGAGACGTCGCTCGTGCCACTCCTCGCCCGGGGCGCGGATCAGCAGGGTCGCCGTCGCGCGCCCTGGGGCACGAACGACGAGCCGCACGGTGTCTCCGCGCTGCACCGTGGGGCGATCGACGGACAACTCGACCGCTGCGCGGGCACGCAACACCACGCCAAGCGGTTGCCAGAAGTCCCGTCCCGCACCCGCAGCCGGACGCGTCGCGGTGAGGAGCACCCCCCCTGCGACGAACAGGACGGTTCCCACCGCCAGGCCACGCCGGGCCCGACGGCGGCGCGGCGCGACCGCCGGCATCCCTTCGCGCCCGAGCCACGTTGCGACCTGCCGATCCGCATAGCCGGCGAGGGACTCACTCCCGCTCCTCCCCTCCGCGGCCGCCCCTACGATCCATCCCGCGCGGGTGCCGGCGGCATCCTCGACCGAGCGGGCGAGACTGGCGACATCGAGACGGACGACCAGCAGCCGGAGCACGATCGCACCGGCCACCACCACGGCTGCCGCGCCAAGCCAGACGGCCAGTACGAGGCCGGGCATGTGCCGGTACACCCCGAGGCGGGAGAGCATGACGCCGAGGGCGAAGAGCGCCAGCAGGCAGCCGGCCGTCCCCAACACTGCGCCGAGGGCGTGCCGGAGCAGCAGCTCCCGACGGCGCGTCGTCAGCCAGCGGCGCGTCTTGGTCATGGTACGGTGGCCACGGCGTACACGACGAGGTTGACCCCCATGCGCAGCGCCAACTCCCGGACCGCTTCCGGATCGTCGTGTACCTCCGCGTCCTCCCAGCCGTCACCGAGATCCGACTGGTACGAATAGAACACGGCGAGACGGCCCTCGAGAAAGATCCCGAGCCCCTCGGCCGGCAGCCCGTCGTGCTCGTGGATCTTGGGAAGGCCCTCGGGGAATTCGTACAGGACGTGATAGATCGGGTGGTCGAGCGGCACGGTCGTCAGCGGGTGCTCGGGAAACAGACGCGCCATCTCCCGGCGGAACGACTCGTCCATGCCGTAGTTGTCGTCAGCGTGCAGAAAGCCACCGTTCTCGAGGTAGCGCCTGAGCACGCGGCCCTCCTCGGGCGAGAAGACAACGTTGCCATGCCCGGTCATATAGAGATAGGGCACATCCCACAGGCCGGGATCGGTGAGCTTGACGACGGTCTCCCGCCCGGAAACAGGGAGCGACGTGCGCTCGGCGACGGCCGTCAGCAGATTCGGCAGGCTCGACGGATTGGCGTACCAATCCCCCCCACCCCCGTACTGCAGGCGCGCCAGCGCCACGCCCCGTTGACCAGTGGCGACCGAGGTGACGGCGAGCAGCAGCCCAGTGACGAGAGACGCGATCCGGTTCACAGACTCGTGACGATGCGGTAGGCCTCGCGCTTCCCGATGGGGAACTCCTCTGCCAGCCGCGCGGCCGTGTCGCGGCGGCTCAGGCCCTCCACCAGCAGCGCACTCGCCCGCTCGCGCACCGTTGTCTCGTCGAGCAGTGGCTCTTCCGCTCCGGGCGGTCGGCCTGCCACGACGACGGTGACCTCCCCGCGGGGTGGGCTCCCCCGATAGTAACCCGCCAGCCGTACGAGGTTTCCGGCCTCGAGCTCCTCGTGCACCTTGGTCAGTTCGCGGGCGACGGCCGCTTCCCGGTCGTCCCCGCAGACGGCGGCGAGATCCTCCAGCAGCGCCACGAGACGGTTGGGAGACTCGAACAGCACGCACGTCCACGGGGCGCTTGCGACGGATGCGAGGAGGGACCGTCGCTCCCGCCCTTTCCGGGGGACGAAGCCGAGGAAGGTATACCGATCGGCAGGCAGGCCGGAGATCGCGAGCGCCGCCGCCACGGCAGTCGGGCCGGGCACACTCACCACCGGCACGTCCGCTTCGCGTGCGCGGCGCACCAGTGTGGTGCCGGGATCGCTGACGGTCGGCGTACCGGCATCGCTGACGAGCGCGACATCCTCGCCCCGAGCCAGGAACGCGAGGATCTCCGCCAGCCGCCGCTCGCCCGAGTGGGCGTGGAAGCTCACGAGTCGTGGACGGGCACCGACGTGCTGCAGCAGGACCCGCGCACGCCGGGTGTCCTCGGCGGCAACCACGGCGACCGCGCGGAGCACGTCGATTGCGCGCACCGACAGATCGCCGAGGTTTCCGAGGGGAGTGGCGACGATGTGGAGCGTTCCGCTCACCAGGTGACCGTCCAGGGAAGCCGCTCGTAGAAACCGGCGCGCTGCAGGACGTAGCGCTCGTCGGCAGTCGCCGCGCGGAGGATATCGGCCGCGCTGCCCGGGGCCACGATCTCGATCTGATCGAGGAGTTGGCTCGTCCATTCCGCCAGCGCCGCCGTGAGCTCGCTCTCCGTCGCCACGACGGCGGGGGTGTCCCGGTCGAGCGGACTGCCGACGGAGCGCAGGACGTCATGCACGTTGCCCACGAGATCGCGCAGGCGGTGAGCGTGTTTCATCCCCTGGCCGGGCGCTTCGCGATCCGCCGCCTCGGCGATGGCCCAGAACAGCTCACGGTAAATGCGCAGCATCTCGGCCGGCGCCTGGGCGGGGATATCGTCCGAAGCCGGGAACAGGGCGGCAGCAATTTCCGGCGGACTGCCACTGGTGTCTCTCGCGAACAGATGACCGATGTGCTGGGCCACCGGCACCGCGGGATCGCGGCCCGCGAAGTGGCCGTCCACGAACGCACCGTTCTCGAGCCGGAGGTAGTTCACCTCGCCGCGGGAGATCAACTCGACCACGCCGGTGTAGCCTTCGGTCTGGAGCGAGGGAAACAACGATTCCGGCCGCGCCCCATCCAGTTCCCGAGGCACCGCGGGCGCCGCGCAGCTGTGAAACATCCACGCCACTTGCTCGAACGGGGCGTCGGCAAAGGTCAGCTCCCCACGCTCCGCTTCCTGGCGGATGTGCGCCAGCGCGTCGGAGACGGACAGCACCATGCGGCCGAGCGGAGTGATGGCTCCGGCATTGACCAGCGCACCGTTCCGCAGGAACAGCAACACCAGCTCGTCGGGCAGGAAGGCGGCGACGTATCCGTCCACCTTGCCGTCGCGATCGACCTTCGCGAAGTGGAGCAGATTGTCGAGGTGAACGAACAGCACCCGAGTCCGCGGGACGTGGATGCGCGCCGCCGGAAACCGGAGATCGGAGAGGCGGATCGATGTCGCGACGAGTCGCGCAGTGCTGCGGCGCATGCGGCCCCCTCTACCGGATTGGCCCGCGGTACGCACGCGGGCGGCCGGATTCGCTCCGACCGCCCGGATACGCGCCACACCGGTGCGCGGGGATCGGCGCCTCCCGGTTCAGCCCAGGTGCTGCTCCACCTTGTCCACAAGATAGGCCTTGGGCACGGCACCGACCACCGTGTCCACGTGCTTGCCTCCCTTGAAGAACAGGACGCTGGGGATCGATCGGACCCCGAACCGCATCGCGGTCTGCTGGTTCGTATCGACGTCGAGCTTCGCCACCTTGAGCTTGCCCTCGTACTCGCCTGCCAGCTGCTCGACGGACGGCGCGATGATCTGGCATGGGCCACACCACGCCGCCCAAAAGTCCACCATTGCCAAGCCGTCGTGCTGTTCGATCTCCTGTTCGAAGTCCGCGTCGGTCACCGCCACTGGATGCACTGCCATCTTCTGCTCCCGTTCATTTCATTTCACGTGGTCACGAGCCCCGCCCGGCAGGGGCATCGTCATCGAACATACTGGAGGACCCGTGCCCGACCATCCGATCCGAGTCGCCCACATCGGCGTGGCCGTTCAAGACCTCGAGGCGGCCGTCGCGTTCTATCGTGACGTCCTGGGCCTCGCGCCCTCCGGAGTGGAAACCGCCGATGGGGCGGAAATTGTTTCCGTACCTTTCGGCGATGTGGCTGTGGAGCTGCTCGCTCCAGTCGTTGCCGACTCGCCCATCGACCGGTTCATCGCGCGGCGCGGCCCAGGGATCCACCACGTCTGCTACCGGGTGCCGGATCTCGATGCCGCGCTGGCAGCCTGCCGCCGCGCCGGGTATCGGCTGATCGACGACACACCCCGCGTCGGTGCGGGCGGGCACCGCATCGCCTTTGTCCATCCAAAGGCGACGGCCGGGATCCTGATCGAGCTCACCGAGTGATGCCTACCCGCCCGGGGGCCGTGCCGGAACCGTCGGACAGGCCCGGGCGGGATTCCCCACGGCGGAGAGGTCGATGTCGTTCACGAGCCAGCGCCCGGACCACGGCACCAGCGTGAACGGCACGTTGGAGATGCATCCGTTGCGGTAGAGGCGTGCCAGCACACCCTGGCGTCCGGCCCCACCCGAGACGGCGAGGCCCATCTCCTGGGTCAACTCGTACCGCTCGTGCTCCAGATAGACCCACATGACCGTCAGCCGCTTGCGCAGCTCGTCCTCGTCCATGTACTCCAACGCCGGTCCACGGCCGCCGCCCCACAGGCGCGCCATACCCGCGAGATTGCTGTCATTCACGGCATCGAGGAAAAGCCGGACCGTCTCGGTGGGGTCGGCCGGCGCCGGCGAGCCGCCGCGCCCGCCGCCGCAGGCCGCGGCCGTTCCCACCGCGGCCAGCGCTATAATTGGGAGCAGTCCGCGCATCCGCCTTCGCAGGTTAGACACTTGCGATCGAACCTAAACGGTCCCTGAGGGAGGGGCAAGGCAATGCGGCTGTACGTGAACATCGACCATGTCGCGACCGTCCGTGAGGCGCGGAAGACCACCGAGCCGGACCCGGTGGACGCAGCGCACGCCGCGCTGCGCGGCGGTGCGGACGGGATCACCGTACACCTGCGAGAGGACCGCAGACACATTCAGGACGCCGATGTGCGGACGCTCGCCGCGCAGCTCACCAAGCCGCTCAACCTCGAGCTGGCGGCGGCCGACGAGATCGTCCGGATCGCGGAGGAGCTTCGGCCGCACCAAGCGACGCTCGTCCCGGAACGGCGCCTGGAGATCACGACCGAAGGCGGACTCGACATCGGCCGAGCAGGCTCCGACACCGACGCGCGACTCCGCTCGGTGATCGAGCGACTCGTCACCGCGGGGATTCGCGTCAGTCTCTTTCTCGATCCGGATCGCACGGTCCTCGACCGCGCTGCCGAGCTGGGCGTCGCGGCCGTCGAGTTGCATACCGGGGAGTACGCCAATGCCTGGCCGCAGGCGGACGCGGCGCTCGCGCGGCTGGTCGAAGCCGCACGCCACGCCTCCGAGCTCGGCATGGCCGTGCACGCGGGCCACGGCCTCACCTACCGGAACGTGGTGCGGGTTGCCGCGATTCGGCAGATCGAGGAGCTCAACATCGGTCACAGCATCGTGAGCCGGAGCGTGATGACCGGGATCGAGCAGGCGGTGCGCGACATGCGCCGCGCGGTGGATGCGGCGCGTTGACCGGGCTCCTGGCAGGTCGTAGCTTGGCTCTGGTTCGATCCGGGGCATCGGGAGGAGCATCCGTTCCGTGAATCAGCGCATGGGCCTGACCGAGTTCTTCGCGATGGAGGCGAGCGAGTACCTCGAGCGCCTCGACTCCCTCGTGTCCTCACCCACGCCGCCGGATACCGGCGAGTTCGTCCGGCTCACCCGGGCGCTGCGTGGCTCGGCCCTGATGGCCCGACAGAGCTCGATCGCCGCTGCGGCAGCAGCCTTCGAGCGGTTTGCCCGCGCGTGCCGCGAGGCGGACACGTGGGACGAATCGCTTCGTCAGCGTGCCGTCCGCGCCGTCGACGACCTCAAGATCCTGGTGCGCCAGGCCGGCCGCTGGGACGACGCGGAGGAGCGCCGAGCACGGAACCTGGTACGGGACCTCGCACCCGACGCGCCGACCGAAGCACGCACCGAACACGCCGGGTTCGGTCTCGACTCCGGTGCGCGAGCGTTCATCGGGCGCGAGGGCGCGGCCGTGGCCAGCGCACTCGACCAAGCGGCAAAGGCATTGCAGCAGAACCCGATGGCACACGACGCCGTGCACCGAGTATTGAACGTCGCGCAACCCCTGCGCGGGCTTTCGAACCTCGCGGACGTACCGCCCCTGGGAGATCTCCTCGAGGGGGTCGAGCAGGCCGTCGCGCAGATCGTGTCGCGCCGGGAGCCGGTCGAGGGTG
>JBDHDN010000007.1:0-22682 GCA_039591485.1 Gemmatimonadota bacterium | reverse complement strand
GCTCGTGCTGAGCCGGCGGAGTGGCGAGGTCGAGCACCGACGGTTCCGCGACATGCCCGAGCTGGTGGCTCCCGGCGACGTTCTGGTGTTGAATAGCAGCCGTGTCATCCCAGCACGGCTGTATGGACGGCGCGACAACGGGCGACCGGCCGAGATCCTGCTCGTACGGGAAGAATCGTCCAGCACATGGCTGGCCATGGTGCATCCAGGTGGAAAGCTCAGAGCGGGACGGCACCTCACGTTTGAAGGCGGATGGACCGGGGAGATCGTGGACGTGGTGGGGGGCGGCCTCAGACGGATTCGATTTGACGGTCCGCACCCGGTTCGAGTCCTCCTCGAGCGGCACGGGACCGTGCCGCTGCCACCGTACATCGCCCGGTCCCCGGACGCCGCGGATCGAGAGCGCTACCAGACGGTCTATGCGACCTCCGACGGCAGCGTCGCAGCACCGACGGCGGGGCTACACTTCACGCCCGATTTGCTCGACCGCGTGACGGAGCGTGGGATCAGGATCGCCGAGATCCTGTTGCACGTCGGCCCAGGGACATTCAAGCCAGTCGAAGTGGACGACCCGGCCCGGCATCGGATGCACGCCGAGCGATACGAGGTTCCGGACGTCGCTGCCACGCTGATCAACGAGGCACGGGCCGCGGGCGGCCGCGTGTGGGCGGTCGGCACGACTGCGGCCCGCACCCTGGAGACCGTCGTCCTGCCCGACGGTTCGGTCACGGCGGGCGTGGGCTGGACCGACCTGTTTATCTATCCGCCCTACCGGTTCAGGGCGATCGACGCTCTGCTCACGAACTTCCACTTGCCGCGCTCGACGCTGATCATGCTGGTGGCAGCATTTGCCGGCCACGAGGCGACCATGGCAGCCTACCGGACGGCGATCGAGCAGGGTTACCGGCTCTTCAGCTACGGCGATGCCATGGCGATCGTGCCATGAGCGGCCCCAACCGGTGCGAGACTGTCGGCGCCGTTGCCCGGACGGCACCTTAGCATCCTATGTTCGACTTCGCGCTCGATGCCACCAGCGGGCCGGCCCGTGCGGGCCGGCTCACTCTCCCGCATGGCATCGTCGCGACACCGGCGTTCATGCCCGTCGGCACGCAGGGCACGGTCCGCACACTCTCGCCCCAGGATCTGACGGCAGTGGGTGCCACCATGGTGCTTGCCAACACGTACCACCTGCACGTCAGACCCGGCGAGGACACGGTGGCGGCACTCGGAGGGCTGCACCGCTTCATGGCGTGGAGCGGTCCCATTCTCACGGACTCGGGGGGATTCCAGGTCTTCTCCCTGGAAGGCTTCCGTCGCGTGGCGGAGGATGGGGTCGAATTCCAGTCGCACGTCGACGGTGGCCGCCGACGCCTTGGCCCCGAGCGCGCCGTCGAGATCCAGTGGGTACTGGGCTCGGACGTCGCTATGGCATTCGATCACGTCGTGCCCGGTGGCGTGGACGCATCGACCGCCGAGGATGCCATGGACCGAACTACCCGCTGGCTGGCCCGGTGCCTTGCGCGGCACCGGGAGCTGGCGACCGCGGACCCGGAGCGGCAGACGCTATGGCCGATTCTCCAGGGCGCAGCCCATACGTCACTCCGCCGCGTGCACGCTCGCCAGGTCCTCGGCCTGGCGGACTGGACCGGCTTGGCCATCGGCGGGCTCGCCGTCGGCGAGCCGAAGCCCGTGATGTACGACATGATCGAGGCACTGGCCCCGGACCTGCCGTCCGATCGTCCGCGTTATCTTATGGGCGTAGGTTTTCCGGAGGATCTGCTCGCTTCGATTGCTCGCGGCGTCGACCTGTTCGATTGTGTAGCGCCGACGCGGAACGGGCGCAACGGCTCGGCCTACACGGCCGAGGGTCCGGTCAACATCCGGAATGCAGCTCACCGAACGGATCTAGCGCCACTCGATCCGGAATGCGACTGTGAGACGTGCCGGACCTACAGCCGAGGCTACCTCCGCCACCTGTTCGTGGCGGAAGAGTTGTTAGGACTGCGGCTTCTGTCGCTGCACAACGTGCGGTTTCTCGTCCGGCTCGCCGCGCAGGCGCGTCAGCACATCGTCGCCGGCACCTTCGAGACGTGGCATCGTGAGTGGCTAGACCGCTACAACACACGGGGACAACGTGATGCCTGAGACGCTCTTCCTGTTCGCACCGTCCGGTCAGGGCGGCGGTGGCCTGACCATCTTCTTCGTGCAGATGCTGGCCATCGTGGCGATCTTCTACTTCCTGATCATTCGCCCGAAGGTGCAGCAGGAGAAGAAGCACCGTGAGCGCCTATCACAAATCAAGAAGAACGATCGGGTCGTGACCGTCGGAGGCATTGTCGGTGACGTAGTCCACATAAAGGACGATCTCATCACGATCAAGAGTGGTGAATCCCGCATCGTCGTGCAGCGGGAGCGTGTTGCGGACATCCTGTCGGACAAGCCCGAGAGCTCATGAGCCTGCGTCCCATTCACCTCCTTGGCTCACCCGTGCTGCGCGAGCGGTCGGTGGAGGTCGGCGAGGTCGACGACGACGTTCGCGACTTCGTGCGCGATCTCTTCGACACGATGCATGCTGACAGTGGTATCGGCCTCGCAGCCAACCAGGTGGGGGTGGCGCGCCGCGTAGCCGTGGTGCAGACAGAGGACGACGATGCCGTGGTCCTGATCGATCCGGTGATCCTGGAGCGGGAGGGCACCGTCAGAGGCGAAGAGGGCTGCCTCTCGATTCCCGAGATCTTCGCCGATGTCGACCGTGCGCGGCGCGTCGTGATCGAGACGACAACACTCGACAATGAACGCCTCACCGTCGAGGCGACGGACCTTCGCGCACGTGCCATCCAGCACGAGATCGACCACCTCGACGGCGTGCTCTTCATCGATCACGTGAGCCCGCTGAAGCGCCGGCTGCTCATGCAGAAGTGGAAGCGGCAGCGGAAGGGTGAAGCGGGTCACATCAAGCAGGTCTCTGCTGGCGCGAGGAGCGCGAGCAGTCGCTCCTAATCGTGCGTATCGTCTTCTTCGGCACTCCGGACTTCGCGGTCCCGTCGCTTCGAGCCTTGGTTGGCGAGGGGTTCGACGTGGCGGCGGTGGTGACGCAGCCCGATCGGCCGCACGGGCGCTCGCGATCGCACGTCGTGGCGCCGCCGGTCAAGCGGGTTGCCGAAGACGAGGGCATTCCGGCCTTACAGCCACCAAACCCCAACGATCCGGCGGTGCTCGACGAGATCCGGCGGCTCGAGCCGGAGCTCGGGGTCGTAGTCGCCTACGGACACATCCTGAAGCAGACGCTGCTCGACGCCCCGGCACGAGGGATGGTGAACGTGCATGCCTCGCTGCTGCCGCGGCTCAGGGGCGCCGCTCCCATCGAGCACGCGGTCCTCGAGGGTGACGAGGATACGGGCGTCACGATCATGCAGATGGTCGCCCGCATGGACGCGGGTCCCATCATCCATCAAGTGGCCACACCGATCGCGTCGGACGAAACCGGTGGCGAGCTCACCGTGCGGCTCGCAGAGCTCGGTGCCCTCGCGCTCGTCGAGGGACTCGCATTGATGGATGTGGATGCCGCCGTCGTACGGCACCAGAACGACGACGATGCGACCTATGCGCCGAAGATCACCCGGGAAATGGCGAGAATCCGCTGGGAGGAGCCAGCATCCCGGATCGCTCGGCAGATGCGCGCCTTCGATCCGCGGCCCGGTGCATGGACCTGTCTCGGCGACCGCGAGGTGAAGGTCTTCGGCCCCCGCTCTGCGGACGCACCGCGCGGGGCGGGCATGCCCGGCGAAGTCATTGCCACCGACCCGGCACTGCTCGTCAGCACCGGTGACGGCGCCCTCCAGATCATCGACGTCCAGCCGGCCGGCCGGCAGCGGATGGGCGCCGCCGAGTGGGTCCGAGGCCGCAGGATCGGCAGGGGAGATCGGTTCTCCTGAGGCCCACCGTTCCGCGACTGCATGCGGTGACCGACGACGGCGTGCTGCGGCTCGAGGACCTCGAGCAGCGGGCGCGCGCACTCGCGTCTGCATTGGCGATCGTGGCGCATGTTCGTGCGGGAACCAGCACGGCCCGCGCGCTCCTTGCGCACGCCGCGCTGCTCAGGACAGCGGGACTTTCGGTGCTCGTGAACGACCGGGCCGATCTGGTTCCTGCGGCACGGGCGCTCGGTGTGCACCTTCCGTCGCATGGTATCCCAGTCGCCGCCGCACGCGGGCTGCTCGGTACGCAATCACTGATCGGCCGCTCGACGCACGACCCCGAAGAGGCCCGCTCGGCCGTGGCCGACGGAGCCGATTACGTCTTCCTGGGGCCAATCTGGGAGACCCCCTCGCACCCGGGTCGGCCGGGACTCGGACTCGACGCTATCCGTCAGGCCGCGCCGGCTCGGGTCATCGCAATCGGCGGCGTCACCCCCGAGCGTGCCGTGGCCTGCATCGCTGCCGGCGCGTGGGGCGTGGCTGCGATACGTGCGCTCTGGCTCGCCGAGGATCCGGGTGCGGCGGCCGCCGAGTTCCTGCTATGTTTAGCAGAGCGATGACGACACGTGCGTTCAAGTGACGTCGGGCTGGCGGTCGGCACCCGGCATCGCGACTACCTGCTGACGAGCGATCCCCATGACAGGAACGATCACGGTCACGGTCAACGGACAAGACCGGCACCTCCCTGCGAACAGCACCCTGCTGGCGCTGCTGGATACGCTCGAGCTGGATCCCCGGGCCGTGGTCGTGGAGCACAATCGCGGTATCGTACGGCGGCCCGAGCTGGATTCGGCAACCCTTGCCGATGGCGACAGCGTGGAGATCGTACACTTCGTGGGTGGCGGTTGAGCTCGCACTGTGCAGACAAGGACGGGTGACCGATGAGTGAGAGAGGCGGCACAGGAGCTGACGGGCCGTTGGTCATTGGAGGCCGAGCGTTCACGTCCAGGCTCATGGTGGGCACGGGCAAGTACGCCGACCATCAAACGATGGTGCGCGCCATCGAGGCCTCGGGTGCTGAGGTGGTCACGGTGGCGGTGCGCCGAGTCGATCTCGACCGCACGAAACACGAGGGCATACTCTACCACCTCGACCCCAAGCAGTTCTTCCTGCTGGCCAACACCGCGGGCTGTTACACGGCCGATGACGCTATCCGGTACGCACGTCTTGCCCGCGAAGCCGGTTTCAACGAGTACGTCAAGCTCGAAGTGATCGGAGACCAGGAGACCCTGTTGCCAGACGTCGTAGGTCTCGTCGAAGCTGCGACGACCCTGGTAGGCGAGGGGTTCAAGGTAATGGCCTACACCAACGAGGATCTCATCACCGCCCTCCGGTTGGAAGATGCCGGATGCGCCGCAGTGATGCCTCTGGCGTCACCCATCGGTAGCGGCCTGGGGATGATCAATCCGTACACGATCCGCACGATCAAGCGGCGGCTCCAGGCGCCGGTGATCGTCGACGCGGGAGTCGGCACTGCCTCCGATGCGTGCATCACGATGGAGCAAGGAGTGGACGGCATCCTCATGAACACGGCCCTCGCCGCCGCGGACGATCCGGTGGCCATGGCGACGGCAATGCGGATGGCGGTGGACGCCGGGCGGCTCGCGTATCTGGCCGGCCGCATGCCCCGCCGCGAAATCGCGATCCCTTCGAGCCCGACGACGGGCATGCTTGGCTGACGTGGTCCCCGGTACGCCGGCAAGAGTCGCGGCGCTCGCGACGCTGCGACGGGTCCGTGCCGGCGGCCGGTTCGACGCCGCACTCGACGAGGCGGCCCGAAATCTGTCAGACGCCGATCGGCGCTTGGCACATGAGATCAGTGCAGGGGTGCTCCGCGCCCGGGACCAACTCGATCGGACCGTCCGGCCGCTGACAATCGTCCGGTGGTCGAGGCTGGATCCGGATGTCCGCGATCTCCTCCACATCGGCGCCTACCAGATGCGCCACCTCGATCGTATCCCCGCTCACGCTGCGCTCTCCGCGACTGTCGAGGCGGCGAAGCGGGAGGTCGGCACCCGGCCAGCGGGATTGGTGAACGCCGTCCTGCGGCGGGTCGCGCGCGGCGAGCCGGCCGAGCAGGCCACACCCGACGATGCCGCCACCCGACACTCGCACCCGCGTTGGCTCGTGGAGCGGTGGCGCGAGACGTTTGGCGGAGAGCGGACCGACGGGCTGCTCGCTCACAACAACGCGCGTCCACCGCTCACATTGCGGCCGACTCGGTGGAGCGCAGCCGAACTGGCAGGGGCACTGGAGGAGGCCGGCATCGCGCACCGACCTGGGCCATTCCCGCCGACACTGATCGTTGACGCGTCACCGGTCACCGCCCTGCCGGGCTACGCTGACGGGGCGTTCGTGGTGCAGGATGCGGCCCAGAGCAGACTCCTTGGGTACGCCGAGTTTCCGGTACGGGCTCGAGTGTGGGATGCCTGCGCGGCCCCAGGCGGAAAGTCCGCGGTCCTCGCGTCATCCGGTCGGCGAGTCATCGCATCAGATCGTGATCGCCGCCGGGTGACCGTACTGCGCCGTACCCTGGCCCGGGTGGCTCCGCACACTCCAGTCCTCGTTGCGGATGCCAGTCGCCCTCCCTTCGAGCCGGGCAGTATGGATGCCGTGCTCGTCGACGCCCCATGTAGTGCAACCGGAACGATGGCGCGGCACCCGGACGCACGCTGGCGACTCTCGCCCGGGAGGATCCGTCGGCTCGTGGCGCTCCAAGGTGCCATCCTCGATGGCGTCGCCACCGTGGTGGCTCTCAACGGGCTGCTCGTGTATCTGACCTGCTCCCTCGAGCCCGAGGAGAACGGGCGTCAGATAGATCATTTCCTGTCCCGGCACCCAGGGTTCTGTCGTGTGGCGGCCGACCTGTCGATATTTCCGACCGACGCCGGTACGGACGGAGGCTTTGGAGCGCGGATGAGGAGGATCTCGTGAAGGTCAGGAGACGAATGGCCCCCGCGCGCACGCGGGTGTGGATCGCGTCATCTTTCGACACCGTACGAGCTGCGGTCCGGGCGATGGACCGACTGCCCGGCGGCCGGCCCGTATGGCTGTGGGTGGCCGGACTCGTCACCGCGTTCGTCGCCGGGTATCTAGCTGCCGCCACGATTCTGTTCCCAGCTCCGATCTTCGCACGCACGATCTCCGTGCCCGGGGTGATGGGCTCGACCCAGGAAGAGGCGGAGCAGTCGATCCGGAATGCCGGATTGCAGGTGGGCGCCGTGATCCAGGAGCCACATGCACAAGCGGACCGCGGCACCGTGGTGTGGCAAGATCCGCCGGAGGGTGTCGGCCTGCCCCAGGGCCACGCCGTCGATCTTCTGGTGAGCAACGGTCCGCAACGGATCCCAGTGCCCGACTTGAGCGGGTACGACGCCGCGATCGCTGAGCGGCTCGTCATCGCCGCGGGTCTTCGGGTAGGAGGCACCGAATCCACGCAGGCTCCGGCGCCGGCGGGGGTCGTGATCAACTCCCGGCCGCCGGCTGGCGGCATGCTGCTGCCCGGCACGCCCATCACCCTGGTCGTCAGTGTCGGGGCCCCGACGATCCGGGTGCCGGATCTCGGCGGCCTCACCCGCGAGGCCGCGGACTCCATCCTCGTCGATGCTGACCTTGCACTCGGAACAGCGATCCGGCGCACCTCCAACGCCGAGCCGGGCACGATCATTGGGCAGAGCCCCGCTCCCGGCACACTCAGCGCGCCGGGAACGACCGTCAACGTGACGATAGCACGCAGGAGAAACCCATGACCGGCGGAGTGCGGATCGCTCCGAGCGTGTTGAGCATCGATCTCCTACGGCTTGCAGACCAGGTCGCCGCCGTCGTCGAGGCGGGCGCTGACTGGATCCACGTCGACGTCATGGACGGGCATTTCGTTCCCAATCTGACGTTCGGCGCAGTGATGATCGATGCGGTCCGCCGCTCGACCGATCTACCCATCGACGTGCACCTGATGGTGGAGCGTCCCGAGCAGTATATCGCGCCGTTCTCGGACGCCGGCGCATCGGTGTTTACCTTTCATCCAGAAGCGACGCGACACGTGCAGCGCCACCTCGAGGCGGTCCGGCAGCACGGCATGCTCGCCGGTCTCGCCCTGAATCCGGGGACTCCGTTGACTCACGCCGCGGAGGTGATCGACGATCTCGATCTGCTGCTCATCATGACGGTGAACCCCGGATTCGGGGCGCAGACGTTCCTGCGGAGCGCGGAGCGCAAGATCGCGCGGGCTCGACAGCTTCTCAGCGAGCGCGGCAGCGACGCCAGGCTCGAGGTGGACGGAGGGATCTCGCAGGACACTATCGCCGTCGCCTTCCGTGCCGGCGCGGACACGTTCGTGGCCGGCTCGGCCATATTCGGCGCAGACAACCCGGGGGCGGTGCTTCGGGAGCTGCGAAAACGCTGTAAGACGGTGACTTAACGATGACACAACGTGGTCAATGGATCTTCGTACTCGCATTCGTGGGCTCGCTCGTAGCCGCCCTCGTCGTGGGTATGGCTGTGACGCCGGGTCTGAAGCCGGTGGGAGTCGAGAGCCGGGCACCCGACTTCAGCGCTGTGGACGTGAGAAGCGGTGAAGCGGTTGAGTTTGATGCGTTCGACGGCAAAGTCGTCCTCCTCAACATCTGGGCGACCTGGTGCACCCCCTGTGTACGGGAGATGCCGTCCATCCAGCGGCTGTACGACCAGCTCGCGTCACACGGGCTCGAGGTCGTCGCCGTCAGTGTGGACAACGACGATACGGACGCGGTCCGGCAATGGGTCGAGGAGCGGAGCCTCACGTTCGATGTCTTGCACGATCGCGCAGCGCGGATCGAGCGAGACTATCAGACGACCGGTGTGCCGGAGAGCTTCGTCATCGACCGGCAGGGTATCATCGTCAAGAAGGTCATCGGCGCGACCGAGTGGGACCATCCAACGCAGGTGAACCTCCTCCGACGCCTCCTGGGAATCGATGACGAACCGTTGGAAGAGCGCACTCAGTAGACTGCGCGACCGACTGGTCGAGAACTGGCCAATCAAGGTCACCGCCCTCGTGCTGGCGGCAATCGTCTGGGCGGCGGTCGCGGCGGAAGAGCCAACCACCCAACTCGTCCCCGTCCGGCTCGACGTGACCCCGCCCGAGGAGCGAAGCATCGTCGCCTCACTCCCCGAGGTACAGGCGCTGGTGCAGGGCACGGCCCGTGAGATCATCAAGCTCTACGCGGATCCGCCGACCATTGCGGTCGTGTTGCCCGACACGATCAGTGGCGCCACCTATCAGCTTGCCCTCTCCGTCGGCGACATCGATGGACTCGAGGGCGCCGCGGTCACGGTTCAGCAGATCGAGCCACGGGCCGTCACCATCGTGCTCGACGAGCTCACCCGCCGAGAGGTTCCAGTCGTACACCGGGTGACCATCGTGCCCGATTCGGGCTACGTGCTGATCGATGGTCCGCGGGTCACACCACGCTCCTTGATGATCGAGGGGCCGCAGTCACAGATCGCGCTGGTGGACACCCTCTTCACGGTACTTCTCAGGCTCACGGCCGTGACGTCGGCGCAGCGTCGCCGGGTCGCGATCGACACGAGCGGTCTTGGCAGTGTCAGGCCCGCGGAGCGCTACGTGACGGTGTCCGCGACAGTGGAGGGCTTCGTGGACCGTGTATTCGACGCGGTCCGCGTGGCGATTGTCGGCACCGACGCCGCTGTGTGGACCACGGATCCGGTCGCCGTTGCTGTCACCGCTCGGGGCATGCAAGGCCGGGTCACCGGTCTTGCGCGCGACAGCATCCAGGTGAGTGTGCGCCTGCCCGCTACGGCGGACGATAGCGTCGTGTCCGTAGATATCGCTCCGCTCGGGGATGTCGAGCTGAGGGCAACGCCCGATTCCGTGGTCCTGCGCCGAACGGATAGTGACTGACGTCGTCTTGGGGATCGAGACGTCGTGTGACGAGACCTCCGCCGCAGTGCTCACGCGGCGGGAGGGTGGTCCCCATCTCGGCTCCCTCGTGATCCTGTCGCAAGACGTGCACCGCGTGTTCGGAGGCGTCGTACCCGAGCTGGCGTCCCGTGCTCACGTGCGGGCGATCGGGCCGGTGGTGCGTCAGGCGCTCGAGGACGCTGCTACGGGGCTCGAGTCCGTCGACGCCGTGGCAGTCACGAGTGGGCCCGGGTTGGTCGGCTCCCTGCTCGTCGGCGTGTGCTTCGCCAAGGGGCTCGCCGCCGGTCGGGGTATCCCCATCGTGGGCGTGCACCATCTCGAAGGACACGTCTTCGCTCCTGCACTGGAGGACCCTGCGCTCACTCCACCGTTCGTCGCTCTCGTCGTGTCCGGCGGTCATACCCTGCTGCTCGACGTACCGGAGTGGGGCCGCTATCGCCTGCTCGGCGAAACGCGAGACGACGCGGCTGGCGAGGCGTTCGACAAAGTGGCGAGCATGCTGGGTCTCGAGTATCCTGGCGGCCCGGCCATCGAGCGGGAGGCTGCACGAGGTCACGACCGGTATCAGCTGCCGCGTCCCATGCTGGGCGACGGATTCGACTTCTCGTTCAGCGGCCTCAAGACGGCAGTGCTCCACACCGTCCGGAAGCTCGACGACGTCGCCGCCCACAGGGCCGATGTTGCAGCTTCTTTCCAGACCGCCGTGTTCGACGTGCTGACGTCCAAGGTCACTGCCGCGCTCGAGCACACCAGCTATGACCGCGTCGTGCTTGGCGGCGGGGTAGCGTGCAGCCGATCGCTGACCGCCCGGATGGAGGAGCAGCTGCACGGACGGGCGACGGTATCCGTGGCCGCCCCACGCCTCAACGCCGACAACGCTGCGATGATTGCCCGCGCGGGGTGGTTCCATCTCGAGCGCGGTGAGCGGAGCGATCTCTCGCTGGACGCCTCCGCCCGCATGCCGTGGCCTGGGCTCGAGCGAGCCCCCGACTGGGCGACTACGAAAGGTCAGACAGCATGACCCTCTACCCTCTCTCGTTTCACCTCGGCCCGATCGAGATCACCGGCTTTGGGATCATGGTGATGATGGGCTTCTTCATGGCGGGGTTGGCCATCCAGACGCGGTTGCGGGAGCTCGAGCTGAACGATCAGTACGCGTGGGACATGGTCATGGCAGCGGTCATCGGAGGGCTACTCGGGGCAAAACTCTGGTACGTCGCGCTGCACGGCGATGCTAGTCAACTCTTGAGTCGGGGCGGCCTCGTGTGGTACGGTGGGCTGATCGGTGGAGCTCTGGCCGTGATCCTGAACGGCATGAGGCTGAAGGTCCCGGTACGGTTCACCTTTGATCTGGCCGCACCGGCGCTTGCGATGGGCTACGCACTCGGACGAGTCGGCTGTTTCCTGGTGCAGGACGACTACGGAATCCCGACGACGCTGCCGTGGGGCGTGAAGTTCCCGGAGGGCTTGCCACCCACCACCGCAGCCAATCTCTCGGCGTGGGGCGTGCCAGTACCCGACGGTGCGGCACCACTCGACGTTCTCGCGGTCCATCCGACGCAGTTGTACGAGACCACAGCCATGCTGCTGGTGTTCTGGATCCTCTGGCGACTTAGAGACCACGAGCGCGGTACCGGATGGCTGTTCGGCCTTTACCTGATGCTGGCAGGAACGGAGCGATTCCTGCTCGAGTTCCTGCGGGCCAAGGACGACCGGTTCATCGCCGGCTTCACACTTGCCCAGCTCACGAGCCTTGCAGTCGTGGGGACCGGCGCGCTGCTGGTATCGACGTTTGGCCAGAAGACCGGTCTCGCCGTGCGGGAGCTCGACGCCCTCAAGCCGCAGCCACCAGAAGCCAGTGTCAGCCCCAAGAAGTCGAACAAGGGCAAGAAGAGAGGAAGCCGCCGCTCAGCCGGCAGCTGAGTCGTCGTCGCCCGACTGCTGAAGCGCCAGGCGCATCTCACGAGCAGACTGCCAGCGGCGCTCTCGCTGTCCGGCGAGGGCCCGATCCACGACCGTCGCGAGTGGCTCAGGCACGTCAGCCCGGAGTTCGCGCACGGCCGGCGCCCGACTGTCGAGATGCATGCGAAGCACCAGTTCCTCGCGATCCGCGAGAAACGGTGGGCGCCCCGCGAGGCACTCGAACAGCACGCATCCCAACGAGTACAGATCGCTGCGCTCGTCGATATCCGGGAGCCCCTGCACCTGCTCCGGACTCATGTACGTCGACGTGCCCACTGCAAAGCCGGACCTGGTCAGTCGGTCGGTCCCGGACTGCGCGATGGCCCGGGCGATACCGAAATCGAGCAGTACTGCGCCCTCGGACGAGAGCACGATGTTCTCGGGCTTCACATCGCGGTGGACGATGCCTTTGCCGTGCGCGTAGTCGAGAGCCTCCAGCAAGTCGGCGGCGATCCGTTGCGTGTCCCCTATCGACGCCCGACGAACACGTGCGAGGTGGTCGCGTATCGTCGGCCCCTCCACGAACGCCAGCACGTAGTACACCAGCCACTCGCTCTCCCCGTAGTCGACCAGCCGGCCGATGCGGGGATGATCGATGGCCGATAGGAACGCGATCTCGCGAAGAAAGCGGTCGGCGGTGACGGAGATGGCAAGCTGCGGATGCAGCACCTTGAGGGCCACGGGGACGCCCGCTCGATCGTAGGCGAGAAAGACGCGGGCCGCGCCCCCCCGTGCGATCTCGCGATCGACGGTGTACTTGTCGGCGAGGGCCCGCCGTACTACCGGAAGGAAATCTCGTCGGATCTATCTTCTCGCAGTGTCAAAGACCTCGACTATTCTGCGGCCCGTCCCGACTCGGGGCAACCGGGGGACTCCCAGTCAGCGTCGCTGACCCCTGGCCATCGCCACCCGTGGCTCGAGCCAGAACACCCAGGAAAGCGCTCCGAACAGCGCTACGGCAAGCACGAGCTGACTCGCCAACGTCTGAAACGTGGGAAAGATCCCGAGGGCAGGGACGGACGGCACCCATGCAAGCGGCGTCGCATTGATCACTCCCGCAGCCTGGAGCTCCGCAATCCCCTGCCCTGCGAAACTGAACGCCATGAGGTACAACAGCGCGCTCGTCACGGCGAAAAACGGTTTCAGCGGGAGCCGGACACCCCAACGCCGCATGGCGACGTAGACGCCTGCGAGTACGACCGCCGCTGCCAGCACCCCGAACGCGATGGCCGTGAGCACCGTCGCGCTCCCGTCCGCTGAGGCCACGAGCGCGGCGTAGAACAGGACCGTCTCGAACCCTTCACGGTACACCGCCAGGAAGGCGACGCCAGCGAGGGCCCAGGCACGCTGGCTCTTCAGAGCCCTGGACATCTGCGCCCGCACGAACTCCTGCCACTTGCGCAGCTCGATCTTCGACACGAGCCAGTACGAAACCCAGAACAGCATCGCCGCCGCGGCGAGCATGGTCGCCCCCTCGAGCAGCTCGCGATATGCCGGAGCCGCCCGGAATACGGTGACCAGCGCTCCGGCGGTGACGAGGCTCGCAACCCCTGCGGCCACGACCCCCAGACCTATATCCCGCGTTCGCTCAGGCGCTCCCGCCCTCACAAGGAACGCCACCAGCGCCCCAACGATCAGGATCGCTTCCAGACCTTCCCGGAACAAGATCACGAAGGACTGGCCGACGAGCGCGACGGTGGGGGGCCGTTCAACCAGCGGTACGACCGACTCGTCGAGCGCACGGACCACCCCCTCGAGTGCCCTGTCGCGCTTGGCCCTGTCCGTCTCGACGCCCAGCGTCGTGCGGAGTGCAGCGAACGCCTCCTCCACTGCGCGGGCCCGCTGAGCGTCGCGCGCGCGGACCGTACTCTCAATGCCCTCAAAGGCCAGGTATGCATCGAGGGCCAGTCGGCGTGCGGCCTCACTGTCTCCCTCGCTCGCGGCCGCAACGGCCTCTGCGGCAAGCGACTTCGTCCGCTTTACGGTGCGCAACGCCCGCAGGGCACGGTCGCCACCGAGGTATTCGCGAGCGGGCGCCATCCGGGCGAACGCCGCAACCGCCGTCGCGTCCGTTGCTTCGAACCGCCGCCCGACAGCTTGGCCCAGGGCCGCGACGAGCGAATCGTCCGGAACCTCCGCCGTGCGCGCGAGGTCTCCTGCCTCAAGTCCGCACGGCCCGCACCCTGCCAGCAAGGCCTCGCCGCGTTCGATGGCTCCATCCGGATAGCGCAGATGAACCGCGTACATGGCGACGGACCAGCGGTCAAAATCATCGAGCTGATCCGCGAAGGCCGGCATCGCCGTTCCCGCGACACCAACGTTGATCTTCCGGACATACTCGATCAGGGGAACGTCACCGAGCATCTCGATCGCCGTCAGATCGGAGGGCGGGGGATCGAGTGACGCCGCCGTCACACCATCGCCCGCACCTGCATCACCGTGACAGCTCGCGCACCGCGAGGCATACACCGCCGCGCCACGGTCCAACGATGGCGCCACGCCGGGATAGGCGTCGAGGGGAACACCGACGGCAGTCGCTAGCACCTCACGAAGATCCCGCAGCAGTGCCTGCAACTCGGGCTCCGACACGAGCGCGCCGACCCCCTCCTGCATCTGCCGTAGCGCATCGAGGGCACGATCGCGAACTCCCTCCGGGAGGAGCATTGCCTGCCGCTGAGCCTCCTCCAGGAAGAGGCGCGCTTCGGTCAGCTCCTCTGCTCGGACGACCCGACCGTCGACGACCCCTTCTCCGTACTCCGCGAGCGCGATGGCCGTGACGTCGGCGATCCGGCGGACGCGGCCGACGTCGTCATCCTGAGCGCGCAGGGGGGTCAGAGCCGATGCGGAGACGAATCCGGCAAGAACGGCAGTGGTGAGACGCAGGAGCGTTACCCCAGTCAGCAGTTGAGCGGCGCAATGTAGAGTGAAACTATCGGGATTGCAATGAGGACTCTGTCCGCTGCGACTACACGATGTCAGGTACCGAGGGAGGTGCGCATCTCCTTGGCCGCGTGGCGTGCCGCCTCGTCGGGCGCTATTCGCTCGGCAGCGAACAGTGCCCGTCGGGCCATCCTGAGTGCCCCCACGTGCGCGGCATCGCGGGCGAGCGTCATCGCGCTGCGATACGTCTCCGCACCCCCGACCACCTTGGCCTCGAGCTCGGTCCGGAGGACGGCCGACTCGAGATCCTCACGGTCGCCGAGCACGTCGATCGCGCGGCGTCTGAGCCGCTGTCGCCGCCCCGGAGTCAGACACTCACCGCGCACGACCCTGACGACGATCTCTGCCGTGAAGACGTAGCGAGAACCGTCGAACCGGATGAAGTGCGCCTCTTCGAGCCGGTCTAGCTGCGTCTCTACCTGTTCGATCGACATGTCTGCGAGTGCCGCCACGACCGGGATGTCCAGCGCGCGCCCCACGATACTGGCGGCGCAGAGGACCTGGCGGGCTTCATCGTCGAGTCGGGCCACGCGAGCCACGATGGCCATCCGGGCCAAGTCGGGCACCGAGAAGGGGAGCGGGCTCTCGAGCGTGGCCTGACGCTCGGGCCACGCCAGTAAGTCCTCCCGGAGCGTGGACGTCCGGTCGAGCCCATCGAGCAGCGTTATCGCGAAGAAGGGACTGCCGCCGGCCTCGCGCACGAGTCTCCGCGCGAGGCGATCCGCCATTTCAGCAGTGGTACACCAGTCCGCGAGGTGCAGCACGAGTGCGTGCATCTCGCTCTTATCCAGCGGACGGAGCCGCAGCAGCCGGCCAGGCACGCTGCGGCCCATCGACCCGATCAGTCCAACGATTGGCCTCGTGAGACGGGCTTTCGCCTCGTCGACTGCAAGCACGAGGACGACATGATGCAGACCAGGATTGCTCACCAGACCAATCAGCGCGGCGAGCGAGCGGGAGTCGCCAAGGTGGGCGTCGTCGACGAGCAGTCCAAGCGGTTGCTCGTCGGCGATCGAGGTGACGAGCGACAGCAGCGCTTGGCTCGTATCGACGGTGTCCCGTGGCTCACGGGGCGCCACGCGGTCGGCCAGTGCAGGCAGTAGCCAGGCGAGCGCCGCCAGGGCCTGCGGCTCCGTGCCGGCGACGCCCGGAGCGGCGGTGAGCCCGGCAGCGCCTAGGAGTCGCAACAGGCTCCACGACGCATCCTCGTCCGTGTCCATCGGTCGCGCGGCGACCGTATATGCGCCGGCGAGCGCCAGGTGCGCGGCGGACTCATCCAACAGCCGGCTCTTGCCCATGCCCGGCTCACCGACGATCACGATGCACCGGGCGTCTCCCGCGAGACCCTGATCCAGCGTTTCGAAAAGCTCACGATGGATGTCGGAACGTCCCACGAGCGGCACCGCGGCCGGTCCCGACGCCGGCGCCACCCGACGCCATCGACCCGAGCGAATACGGTCGGCGAGTGCAGCCAGTTCCGGTCCGGGCACTTCACCGATCTCCCCTTCCAATCGGGCCGCGAACTCGTGGAAGGCCGCAAGGGCACCCGACGTGTTGCCCGCATGGGCGTGAGCCCTGAGCAGCAGTCCAGCGGCGGGTTCCGACATTGGATCGAGCTCAATCGCCTCTCGCGCTCGCTGAATTGCGTTGCCGAGCCGCCGTTCGCTCACCGCGCGCCCCCCGAGCGTGAGCAGGTGCCGAGTCACCAGCCCCCGATACCGAAGCCGTTGCTGGGCCACCCAATCCTCAAACGGTGCCGCGTCGTCCACGGCGAGGCCTTCCAGAAACTCGCCACGTGCGACAGCGAGCGCCGCCTCCGAGTCGTCAGCCGCCAGGAAGAAGGCGTCCGTGTCGAGCGTCAGCTGGTGCCGGTTGAGACTGATCGAGTCGCCGTCGGAGCGCAGGCGTTCGGCACCCAGTGCTGCGCGGAGGCGGCGGATGGCCTCGTTGAGGGAGTGCCGCGCTCGGTCCTGCGACTTGTCTGGCCACAGGAGACCCACGAGGTGATCGCGGGCGCGTGCTCCGTCTGGCGACAGGGCCAGGTAGACCAGCAGGCCGACGTGCTTGCGCCACACGACTTCGGGAGGAGGCTCATGTCCGTCGAGCAGCACAATCGGCGGGCCAAGGCACCTGAGCTCGAGGTGGGGCAGGAGTTCACTCATACGCACCGACGTTCGTGCCGCTCAACCATAACTTCCCGCGACTGGGACCCGCCAGTCAGCACGCGGTCACGCTGTCAGCACCACGACGGCGGCAGCCATCGAGCGCTCGTGCGTGAGCGACACCATGCTCCCCCGGACGCCCATGCGCTGCGCGGCGGCGGCCGCTCGGCCGTGTAGCCGTAGCACCGGCCGACCGGCGGCATCACGCGCGACCTCGAGCTCGGTCCACCATATCCGGCGGCCCTCGTGGTCGCGGGCAAGCGCCTTGAACGCCGCCTCCTTCGCCGCGATCCGCGCGGCGACGCACTGGGCCGGGTACGCTTTCCCGCGGCAGTACGTCTGCTCGTCGTCGGTCAGAAGCCGCTGAAGCGCTCGCTCACCGAACCGCTCGAGCAACCTGCGTACGCGATCGACCTCGACGAGATCGATGCCGACTCCAACGACGCTCATGGCGTCATCTCACTCCACAGCGCGGCGAGCCACCACGGAGGGGCCAGATATCCCCCGAAGATGAGTCCGAGCCACACCGCAAGCGCCGTCCCGGCAGCGCCGGCGACGATCACTCCAAGCACGGGACGGCGCCACGCCGCCACGAGGTTCGCTTCCTGCTGCCATCGGGCCGCTTCGCGGGTCACTTCGTCCTCGAGGGCCAGCCACGCTGCCTCGAGCCTCCGCCCGGCAAGCCGAAGGGCGCGTTGCCATGCCGCCATCGCACCGCTGTCGAGGCCCGTTGCCGCAACAGCCTGACCGGAAACGTGTTCGAGCTGGTTGAGTACCTGGACCAGGCCCGTTCCGGACGATCCCAGGCGGGCCCGGGCGGCGCGCGCCTCATCATTACCCGGGAGCATCCGGCGGCGGCGGCGCTTGGGCAAGCCGACCGCTCGGGCCTCGGCGTCGAGCTGTGCACTAACACGCTCCATCAGGAGGCCAACCGTGCTCCCCACCGCCTCTTCCCACGCAACCAGCCATGCGTCGCGACCGATAGCCTGCACCGCGGCCGTCCGCTTCTCGCGTGATGCGAGCCGGCGGGCCTCGCCCGCCGACTCGAAGATCCGAGTTGCCAGCCGAAGTCGGATCCCGTCCAGGTGCAGGCCACCTGGCGTCCGCCCGGTACCGGAGACGATGCGACCGAGGTAGGGCCCCAACTCGGGAATACGAAGCGGCAGCAGCGTGTCGGTACCGCTCACGAGAAGATGGCGTTCAGCACCGACTGGGTGTCGGACAGATCCTCGAACGCGACGTGGCCGCCCGCCGCCAACAACTCGGTCACTGCGTGCCGACCCGTCGCGACACCGATGGCGCGCGCACCGATCCCCTGTCCACACATCATGTCCGCCGGCGTGTCGCCAATGATCACCACGTCGCTGCCCTGCGGAACGCACCCCATCAGCGGGGCGGCCCGGGCGGCGGCGATCGCGGGTAGATCGGCTCGCACTGCCGAGTCGGACCCGTAGGCGCCGATACGAAACCGTGCCGGCTCGATCCCGGCGGCCGTGAGCTTGAGTGCAGCGCCCGGCTCGATGTTCCCCGTGAGGAGCCCGAGCACGGCATCTGTCCGCGGCTCGAGCGCGCTCAGTAGCTCCGGTACCCCCGGGTAGCTTCTTATCGCCTGACGTCGGTGTTCCAACTCGCCCTGCAGCGATTCGAGGTAGCGCCGACACACGGCGGCGACGTGGCTCTCACTGCGCGCGTCCGGATGCCCGGCCGCTTCCATCAGCTCCACGACGATCTGCGGATCGGTCTTCCCGTCGAAGCGATAGTCGTCGATGGGCCCGGTCTCCCCCATCTCCTCGATAAGGGCGACCGCGATGGCCGAGCGCCCGGCCCCCGCCGACCACACGAGAGTCCCGTCGATGTCGAAAAGCACCAGGCGGCGCGGTCCGTCATTTTGCATCCGGCGATCGGCCCTCCTGCGCCGCTTTTGCCTGGCACTCCTTGCAGAACAGGACACCCCGCATATTGCAGATCACACAGATGAAGGTGCCGCATCCGTCGCAGGGATATCCCTCCGAGGCCCGCTCCTCGTTCCCGCATGCCCGGCATATCATCAAGTCGGTTTCCTGACCCATTGGCCTCCTCCGTCTCAAATCCGCGGCACCATCACATGGATCGCATGGGGTAGCACGCGAGCGGTGAACGGCGTCGTGCCATCGGGTTCGCCGTCCAGCTCCACCGGCCGGGGCTCGGCCGTCTCGATCGTTACTTCCTGGCCTCGGAGGAACCGCAAGCGATGCTCCGCATCGAGTTGCCCCGTGAGCATCCGCCAAAAGAGATCGATGCCTTCCATGAGTGTCTTCGCATTGGCTATGGCGATGTCGAGCAGCCCATCGTCGAGCAGAATGCCGTCACGCAGCTTCACGAAGGGGGGGATGATCTCGCCGCAGTTTGCCACGAGGACCATCACCGCGTCGGATTCCAGGACTTCCCCGTCCACCGTGATGCGATGGTGCACGACCTTGAGGTCCGTCGCTCGGTCGAGCGTCTGCGCGACGTACGCGCCGAATCTCCAGCGACGCTTGGCCTCTCCGGTCGTAGCGGCCATAAGCTCGGCATCGAATCCCGCGCCGCAGGCAACGGCGAAATAGCGGTCCCCGTCGGAGCGCTGCATGATGCCGAGATCGATCGCCTTCGGCCGGCCGCGAGCAGCGGCTTTCGCTGCGGCCCTCGGATTCCGTGGCAGCCGCAGATTGCCGGCGAGCAGGTTGCCGGTACCGCCCGGGATGAGCGCGATCGGCACCTCCGCGTCGACCATGCCCGCCACCGCCTGCATCGTCGTTCCGTCTCCACCGTACACGGCGATCAGATCGACACCATCCTTGACGCCGGCGCGCGCGAGATCCTCGGCGTGCCCGACCCGCGAGGTTCCCTCGACATCGATCTCCCAACCCTCCTTCGCAAAGATGCGGGCAACCCGGTCGACGACCCTGAGATCGGCCCGTGCCGCGATCGGATTGAAGATCAGGAGGACTCGTGCCACTAGTAGCTCTTCTCCCAAAACAGATCGGCGCCGAACTGATAGTTGCCCGCCGACGGCGCAGTCGGGGCCTCACAGCTGAACAGCGGATCGACGCTGGCGGCGATGAGCCAATGCCGGCTGAGCCGAAACTCCAAGCTGGCGCCCACGGAAGCTAGCGAGGTTGCCTGGTTCCGACAGTAACGTGGGCTCGCTGTCAGGAACGCCGTCGTTCCGAGCACACGGAACTGCTTACCCACGGCAATCTCTGCGCCGGTGAGTCCCGTTGCCCCGGTCGTCGGACGAATCTGAAGGTAGTCGAGCGGTACGCCGAGGTCGGAGATCAGCGCATACTCGAGCTGCCCCGACACGGTGGTCGAGAGCCATTGCGCCAGGACCCGTGCCTCAAACCCCTCCGTGCTGGTTCCCTGCGCGACAGAGGGCGCACCGAACAGGAGCAGCGAGACGATCTCGGGCTCCGACAGAGCAGGCCGGTAGCTGCTCGAGAGCCTCACGCGCGGATCGTACAGTGACCCGCCGATGTGGACGTAGACCGTGTCGTCAATCCCAGTGGGCGTGCGCACAGACCGGACGACGTGATACGCATCGATGTCGAGGTCCGCGTTCAAGTCCGGCGTCCCGAGGTACCGGATCTGTCCACGGGTCACCCTGAACTCGCGACTCGTGCCGAGGGCGATTTCGAGCCGGTACGTGCCACGGGGCGCTTCCAGCGCGCCGTCCAGTCGGTACCGGTCACGCATCTTACTGACGAACACGTTACCCGCGAGCTGCACGTTCGCTTCGGTCGATCGGAGCCAGAACTCCTGGCCCATGTCGACGCGCAGGGAGTCAATGCGTAGCGAATCCAGGAATCGGCTCCGGAACTCGGCGCCAAGTCCCTCGCTGCGCACCAGCGCCGTATCCACGAACTCGGCGAAGAGCGTGTCCTCCAGGTTCACGACGTTCTTGGTCAGAAGATCCGCAAAGTAGAGCACCCCACGCGTGGCGGTCGCGTTCCCGCCGAGTCGTGCCTGATACAGAGGCCCGGAAAGACGGAGATCTCCGCTCGCCGCGAGGGTGAGATAGTTACGCACATCGATCGCACGGAACTCCTGTCCTCGGATCCGCAGATCGAGCACGGGGCTGCTGAGCTCCTCGAGCACGATCGCCCCCAGCAACTCTGCTCGGCCCCGTCCGCTTTGCACCGTGAGCTCCTCGACATGGATGGTGTCACCGGAAAGCCGAAGCCGCCCGTCCATGTTCTCGTGGCGCACACCGAGCGCCGGGATCGTCGCCGCTCCGTCACGGATCGCCAGCTGCCCGGTGAGCCGTGGCTCTTCCCAGGTCCCTTCGATGCCGAAATCCGCATCGAACGTACCTGCGATGTCCGCTACCTGCGGCACGGTCGCCTCGAGCAACGTGAGATCGACCGAGTCGGCACGTGCACGGACACTTACGCGGCCCGGCAGGCGCCGACGGGGTACCTGCGCGAGCGCAAGATCGAGCGGCAGTGCGACGGTCACCGATAAGATCGGTGTGTTGATGCGGCGCAGCTCCAGATCGCCTTCAACACGGCGCTCGCGGTACCTCAGCCGCCCTTCCATGTAGGGAGCCCGGAATTCCCCGTACCCCGCATTCCGCAGAGTGACCGCCATGTCGATCTGGGGTGCGCGTGCGCGACCGGCGAGCTGAAAGGTTCCACTCAGCTCACCCGTCGTCGTGGCGGGATCCATGAGCGCGAGCACCAGCACGTCCTGCAGCTGCAACCCGTCGATGGACCCGTACAGTTGGCCGGGTCCGTCGAATGGCCACCGTCCGTCCAGCGTGATGAGTCCGGGCCCCTCTCGATTGCGTAGAGACATCCGGTCGATGGTGACCCCCGAATCGCTCGCGACGAGCGTGGTGGGCGAGTCGAGGAACCACGAACCGGGCGGAAGACTCAGACCGAGGGAATCCAGCGTGACCGAGACCCCGGTGCTGTCTCGCACCCAACCGCCGCCGCCGATCCATGCGCCGACCCCCCAGCGGGACTGGGCGAACCATTGCATGGACTCCGGCTGCCCGTGCGCACTGACCCTGAGACGGCCCGCCGCGATCGGACCGATCGCGATCGAGTCCGCTCGTGCGGTGAGACCGAGCGTACGGGTCGCCGAGACCCAGGTGCACGATCCACCGGCGTCGGTGACGAAGAGCGTCCCGCGCCGGACTTGCTCGATATGCACGTCGGCGATCACCTGGAACCGCTCCCGGGAGCCGACGATCCGGCCCGCCGCCCGCATTGTACCCGACGGACGTTCTGTCATCCCCTCGTCGGGAAGCGGACCGACCACTTGCTCGATAACAGGCTCCAACACGCCCACCGAATCGGTGGTCGCAGTGAACGTGATCGTGTCCAGGCCGGCAGTCGCATCGAGGCCACCCGAAGCCTCGAGCGAGACGGCGAGTCCCCGAACCGTGAGGGTATCGAGCACGATCCCCCCCGGATCGACCCGTACCGTGCCAATCGCGGTGTCGATCGGCACGTCGGCAATCATCGAACGGGTGAGATGCCCGTCTGCAATCATCCGTCGGGTCGAATCGGACACCGCCGCTGCGAGCCGCACCTGACCGGACAGGGCCGTCCGCGGGATCCCGGGGAGCACACCGGCCAGATCGACCGCTTCCCCATCGAACTGCAGGCGTCGCGTCCCCCAGATCGTGTCCAACGCGAAGACCGTCCCGTCGATGACGACGTGCCCAGACGCTCCTACGAGATCCGCCTGGACCGG
>JBDHDN010000006.1:0-22830 GCA_039591485.1 Gemmatimonadota bacterium | reverse complement strand
CGAGATCGAGGAACGGGCGGACGATCCCACCGCGCGCCCCCGCGACGATCGCGCACTCGAGCTTCTGACGCGCAGGCTCCCGGTTGCCCTGCTTCGCCTCCAGCAGACTGCGCATGGCGAGTACGTCCGTCAGCACGCGCGTGTTGTGCGTCGTGCCGAAGTACTCCTCGAGTCGTTCGAGCACGGCCAGCGCTTGTTGCCGGTCTTTCCGCGTGTCGCGTGCGAGGAGCACCTTGACCAGCGTGAGCTGAGGCACGTAGAACCTGAGACCCGGCATGATCGGATCGGGGTCGAAGGCCACGGCCCACTGCTCCGCCTCCGCGGTGCGTCCCAGCCGGAGTGCCAGCTCCGCCATGAAGGCGTGCGCGTGGCGGACCAGCAGTGCGTTGTGCGATTCCATGGCTCGCGCCACCACCGCCTCGCTCACCCGCTCGGCATCTCGGTCACGACCCTGTGCGAGGTGCGTCAGGGCCAGCGCGAAGGCGCTGTGGGCGAAGTTGTTGCGGTCGACCGCGTACGATCCCTCGACCACGGCGGAGAGCGCCTGCTCCGCAGAGTCCAGCTCGTTCCGGTGATAGTGCGAAATCCCGCGGAAATAGTCCGCGAAGAACCTCGTCTGCGCCAGATCGGAGTCAGCTCCCAGTGCCTGCAGTTGACTGGCCGTTCGCAGCACGCCCGCAAGGTCACCCTCACACCACTGGCACAGCGCGAGACTGATCAGCAGCCGCGCGTGATACGTCGTGCCGTGCCGAGCCTCATCCTGGAGCTCCCGGGTCAACCGGGTCGTGGCCTCGGCGTAGTCACCGTCCATCTGGTACGCCAAGGAGAGCACCCCTGCGGCAAACCCGCGGGTGCTGAGGGCGTCGGCGGGCAACGCGTGCACCGCTCGCTGCGCGAGGTCGCGGGCCCCCCGGGCGTCGGCTCGGTAGTAGCTCCGGGCGGCGCCGAGTGCCGCCACTTCACCCTCGAGCGCGGCGTTCGCCGAGTCCTGCTCCCCGCCGAGCAGCGCCTCCGCCTGCCCGAGCCGCTCCACCATTTCCTCGATGCGCACCCGGTTCTCGGCGTTCCAGGCGGCTTGGATCAGCAACGCCGGATCAGTAGCGACGAGGTCTGCCGGTAGCCGAGCAAACAGGCGATGCAGCACGTCCCACTGCTCGCGGTTCACCAGCACGTTGCGCCGCCGCGCGATCACGCGCGCCGCGGCCGCGGGGGCGCCGGCCGCCAGCGCATGATGCACCGCATCCTCGTAGTAGCCGTTGTCGTCGAACCAGTCGCTCACACGCTCATGGACGCACGCGATCCCGTCCGCATCCATCCGGTTCTCGAGTTGGTGCTGCAACAGCTGTCGGAAGAGGTGGTGGTAGCGGTACCACTGCCGGTCTTCGTCCGCCAGGGGGACGACGAAGACGTTGGCGTCCAGCAACCAGCGCACGAACTCGTCTCCGCTCACATCGCGCGTCGCGTGGTCTTCACCCACGGCGACATCGCACAGTGGTGCACAGAAGCGATCCAGCACCGACGTCGTGAGCAGGTACTCCTGGATCGCGGCGCTCTGGTGTGCCACGACCTCCGACACCAGATAGTCCATCACGTACTTGTCCGTGCTGTGGATACCGCCCACCACGTGCTGCACCTCTTGTTCGTTCTGCACGGACAGGGCAACCAGCCGGAGACCTGCCACCCACCCTTCAACTCGTCGCACCAGCTGCGCTGCCGCCGGGGGATCGAGCGCGAAGTCGAGCGCCTTGCCCAGAAACGCGGCTGACTCGTCGTCCGTGAACTGCAGCTCCTTCGCACGGACTTCCGTCATCGCGCCTTTGGCGCGGAGTACCGCCAGGGGGAGTGGCGGATCACGTCGCGAGGTGATGGCGAGGTGGAGCCCGCGTGGTGGATGTGTGAGGATCGCGCCGAGCAGCTCGTGCACCGCCTCGCTCCGAATCCGGTGGTAGTCGTCCAGCACCAGCGTGATCGCCTGGCCGAGGGCGTCGAGCTCGTTGATCAGCTCGGTCGCCAGGACCGGCACGGGGGGGAGGTCCGGTGCGGCGACGAGCGCGGTCGTTCTGCGACACGCGCCCGGCACGGCCTGCTCCATGGCGGCGGTGACGTACGAGAGGAAGGTCCGCAGATCGTCGTCCCGATCGTCGAGCGACACCCAGGCGCTCACCGCATCCGTCGCCTCGATCCAGTGAATCACGAGTGTGCTCTTGCCGTAGCCGGCCGGCGCGCAGATGAGGCTCAGCGGGCGCTCGCGCCCCTCCTCGAGCCGCGCCAGCAGCGCCGGCCGCGGCACGAAGTCCCGGGGCACCGGCGGACGGTGCAGCTTAGTACGCAGGATGGAGGACGGGACCGCGCGGGTTGACATGGTAGGGGGAATTAACCGCGGATGCGGGGGACGGCAAGAAGCCGGACCACCGCTGCTCCATCACTCCTTCGACTTCTCGAACAACCCTTCCCACACGCGCTGGATCGCCTTCGCTGACCCCAGACCGACGGCCACCGCGAAGGCCACACCGATCGCGCCGAATGAGATGAGGAACGCTGCCAGCACGATCTCTCGGGCGAAGCTCGCCTGCCACAGCGCGAGTGCGGCCACGATCGCGAGGAGTGCGGCCTTGAAGATCCTGGCGATGAGCCGCGGGTGGGCGAAGCCCTCCTCCTCCAGCGCGTCCTCCACCCGCTCAGCCAGCGAGTTGGCGACCAGCATACCGAAGGCGACGATCAACGCCACGAACAGGAGATTGGGCACGTACACGATGAGCCGGCCGATCGTCTCGGACAGCGCCTCGAGTCCCCAGATCTGGAGGGCGTCGTCCAGGAACACGAGAACGATCAGGATCTGCGTCGCCGAGCCGACGAGATTGTACAGCGCTGCGCGCACGTCACCCTTGCCGAACGCCGCCCGCCACGCCAACCGCCCCCCTAGCCGGTCGAGCCTGAGCCACATGAGAATCCGCACCACCAGTCGCTTGCCGAGCCATCCCACCACGATGCCGATGCCGAGGAGGAACAGACCCGCGGCGAGATCGGGCAGGAACTCGGTGAGCCGGCGGATCAACTCGGCGAGGGGCCCCTCCGACTGGACCGGAGAGCTTTGGGGGACCGCGGTCGTGTCTTGCATGGCTACGAGGCCTCCGCGAAGAACACGCGTTCGAATCGATGGGCTCGCTGCTCTTCGACGTCACGCACGACGAGCACCGGATTGAGACCGCGTCGGGCGATCGTCGCCGGAATCGTCTCCCCGAACAGCGGGACGATGGGACCGACGCTCGGCGCACCCAGAACCACCAGTTGCCTCGGCCTGATGAACCGAAGCAGCCCGCGGGACAGGTCGCGCCGGTGCAGCACCTCGAGTTCTTCCTCGAGGCCGGCAGTGCGGATCGTGCCGAGCGCTTCCTCCGTGCATCCTTGGACCTCGTCTCGGCTCAGGTCGCGACTGATCACGGTGATCGGGCGGATACGCGCATCGAACCACCGGGCAAAGGTCGGGGCGAGCCGAGCCGCCAGCACGGAGTTCGGGCCCTTCGTAACGGGAACCACCACCTCCTTCACCGAGTCATGGCGCACCGCACCGTACAGCACGCCCACCTGGCACGGCGCGTCCTGCAACACTCGCTCCACGATCGAGGAGACCACGCGTTCGAGAATCGACTGCTTGTGGGGTTGGCCGATGATCAGGAAATTGCAGCTCTCCTCCCGGGCGGTCTGCACCAACCCGTGGCTGATGCGCCGGCCGATCTTGACCACCGGTCGCGCCATGACGCCACGGGAGCGCGCGTACTGAACGGCTGCCTGCAGCACCTCGCCGACTTCCGGATCGAGTCGACGCGATGCCGAGAGCGGCTCTCCCTCCGGAACCTCCACCACCGTGACCGCTACGACATCGCCCTCGTGCGCACGTGCTACCGCCACCGCCGCTTCCATGATCGACTCGACGGTACGGGGGCTGGAGAGTGCGGCCAGGACGCGGTACTCGCGACGCTCGATCCGTTCCATCCACTCGCGCCGCGCAGCGAAGGCGGTCTCACGCCTGCGGCTGTACCCTGCGTAGAACACCCATCCCGCGACGATCCACCCTCCCGCGGCCACCCACGCCAACGGGTACTGGAAGAACATCAGGACCGCCACGAACAGCATGGCCAGGATCGCAACGATCGGAGTGAGCGGGACGAGCGGGACCCTGTACCCCCTGGGCAGCTCCGGGTGGGAGCGGCGCAGCCGGATGAGGGCGACGTTCACACCGCCGAACAGCAGCAGAAACATCACGCTCGCCGCCGCGGCGACGTCCTCGATCGGCAACGCCACCGCCATTCCCATGATGAGGAGTGTCGAGAACAGGATCGCGACGTGCGGCGTGGACCGCACCGCGTGGACCCGTGCCACGGCTTTGGGTAGGCTGGCGTCGCGCGCCATGGCGAAGGCGACACGCGACGATGAGTAGATCGTCGCGTTGAGCGCCGACAGGGTGGAGAGGAGCCCGCCGAACAGCACCACGAATGCGCCGCCGGCCACGAACTGCTCCGCCGCCGTCACCAGTGCGATCTCCCTCTCGGCACCGAGGTACTCGGTGACGCTCATACCGGGGGGCGGCACGACTGCTCCAACGGCCACGAACGCGACCAACAGATAGATCGGCACCACGATGAGGAGCGACAGGAACACGGCGCGCGGGACGTTCCGCTGCGGATCCTCCACCTCCTCGCTCGTCTGGGCGATGATCTCGTATCCCTCGAACGCGATGAAGGTGAGACCCATCGCCGCGAACACACCGCCCCATCCGCTCGCGAAGAACGGTCTGAAGGCCTGCTCCCAGTCGGCGCGGAGCGTCATCGCCCACAGCCCTGCGAGGATGAACGCCAGGATGATCGCCACCTTGCCGATCGTGACCACGTTTCCCGCTTTGCCGGTCTCGGCAGCACCCTTGAAGTTCACCCATGAGAACAGCGCGCAGGCCCCGATCGCGAACCAGATCTGGACGGGAGCGAAGGGCAGCGTGAACTCCGGCACTCGTAGCAGATCCAGCACTTCCTTGAAGTAGGCACCGAAGCCCAGCGCGTAGAGCGAGCACGCCACGGCGTGCGCGAACCAGTCCATCCAGCCCGCGAGGAAGCCGGCGGGATCGGGCAGTGACCGCTTGATCCACAGGTAGCCGCCCCCGGCGCCGTGGATCGCACCACCCAGCTCCGCATATGCCGCGGCGGTGAGCAGCGCCACCACCCCGTTCAGCAGGAACACGAGGAGTAGGGCCGGCCCGGCGACACCTGCGGCGATGCCGGTCAGCACGAAGATGCCGGCGCCGATCATCGCACCGACGCCGATCATCGTGACATCGACCAGCCGCATCTCGCGACTGAGCCGAACCTCGAACGCCACCCCTCGACCTCCGATTGCGGGTGTAGGAGAGTGCGGTCCGGTTACGGACGGTGCAAGGGGAACGCTCGGGCTGGAGCGCTACCGGTACGGCACGCGGAGGGCGACCTCCCACCGGAACCGAGGGTCGTCATGGTCGCCCGCCCTGCGGGGATCCGTGGGCCTCCCGCTCAGCGGTCCGCGACGACCTCGCGGTAGGCGCGCTCCCGCTCCCGGATCTTGCGCACATACGCCACCGGCTCGGTGCAGCGGCAGTACCCGTGCTGGAATCGCTGGTGCACCGAACGCCGCTGGAGCAACGGGGCGACTTCCGCCACGTGGCCGAACCACCGGTTGGGATCCAACCCTTCTTCCTCCGCGAGTTGCTGGGCGTCGCGGATGTGCCCCAGGCCAGCATTGTAGGACGCCAAGGCAAACCAGAACCGCTCCTCGGGATCGGGAACGTCGTCCAGCTGGGCATAGACGTGCCGCAGGTACCGTGTGCCCGCGTGGATGTTGGTTTCCGGCACGTGCAGCGAATCGAACCCGAACCCCCGCGCGGTCCGCGGCATCACCTGCATGAGCCCGACGGCGCCGGCAAAGGACACGACCTCCGGGTCGAACCGGCTCTCCTCGTACATCTGCGCCGAGATCGTCCGCCAATCGAATTCGTAGCGCGACGCGTAGTGGCGCGTGAGATCGTCGTACGGTGACAGCCGGCCAGTCACCGCAGCCCGTGTCGCCACCCGCGAGCGGGCCGCCCTCGGGCTCTCGAAGTACTTCCGCTTGGTGATGTTGTAGAACGCACTGCGGTCAATGGCGACGAAGAAGGAATCGATCGCGGCGAGGAGCTGTGGCTCGGTGGCACGGGTGACCCAGGAATGGGTGACGGTATCGCTCACGGCGAACGCCGGCCTGATGTCGTCGCGCCACGCGAGCTCGATGGCGAGAATGTGGCTGTCGGCGATGGTCGCGTCGTACTCGCCCTGTGCCACGCGCTCGAGGATCTCGTCGGTCTCCATTCCTTCGGGCACCGTCACAAGCCTGAACGCGGCGCCATCGCGCAGCAGCGTCTGTGCGGTGTTCCAGTACGACGTGACTCTCCGCACGGCAAGTGTGCGGCCGGCCAGGTCTTCCACCGACTGGATCAGCGAGTCGGACGCCCTGGTCACCACGGTCTCGACCACTCGGTTGTACGGCCTCGAGGCGGCGAACGCTCCAGAGGCTGACTCCCGGGTCGTGATGCTCGCGGCGACGACGTCACCTCGGCCGTCCAACAGCCACGCGAACAGTGCTGCGCGCGTGGGCGCGACCACAAACTCGACGTGCACGCCGAGCTGCTTGGCGAACTCTACGGCCAGATCGTGGTCAAAGCCCATGATCTCGCCGCGCCATACGAAGTAGCTCTCGGCGTTATTGCGGGTGAGCACCCGCAGCACCCTGCGCTCCCGGATCGCCGGGAGGTCGCCGGTGTAGCGAGCGGGCCGGTCGGCATCCGGATTGAACTCCGCGAGAAACGCCCCTATGGCACGCCGCAGCTCGGGATTGTCCTGGCGCACCCCCCACGCGATGTCGCGGCTCCCGGTGAGCGGGATGTCGGCGCGCAGCGCAGGATGGTACGACTGGACGAAGTCCACGATCACATCGTCCGCCACGGTGACGTCCAACCGACCGTCCGCCACGTCGTGCAACAGGTCCTCGGTGCGCTCGGTCGCGGAAGCTGCCACGACGGTGAGGCCTGGGATCACCTGCTTCAGCGAGTCGAGCGTTGTCCAATAGGACGACGATTGCCGGACGGTGACCGTGCGACCGGCGAGGTCCGCCGGCGCTGTGACCGGCGCCGAGTCCCGATGGGTGACGACCACCTCACGCACCTGCCAGATCGGTGCGCCGAACGCGATCTCACGCGCACGCTGCTCTGTTGCGGTCAGCCCGGCGACGATGACGTCTCCACGTCCCTCCACGAGCGCGGGGATCAGCTCGGGATACTCGTCCACCCGCACCGGCACGAGATCGAGACCCAGTTCCTCCGCGAACGTCTCGACCAGCACCCGCTCCAGTCGGAACGGCGCGCTTCGCCGCGGCAGGCCGGGGACGTCGTCACCGGGAGGGATGAGCATTCGCAGCTGGCCGCGCGCGCGCATGGCATCGAGATCACCCGTGAAGCGCTCGACGGCGGCTGCTCGGTCACCCTCCGTGCCCGCACAAGCGATGAGCAAGGCGGCCGCGGCGAGCACGCGATGCACACGGTGGCGCATGACGTCGCGGAGCCGCGAAGGGGGCCTGCCACCGCGCCGTCGCGCCTCCGGCCGGTCACCGGCATCGTGCGATCCGGCAGCCCAGCGGGCGCGGAATGCCCCCCGGTCGCCCTCGATCACCGGCAGGTGCTCACTTACCGATCGGCTCGTAGCTGAACTTCTGCCCGCCGACGGAGGCCTCGTACATCAGCCCGCCTTTCGTGGCGGTGACGATAGCGACCCCCTTGTTGTACGCGATGGCGGCCGAGGCGCCTGCCGTCAAGGCGACGGCCGACGCGCCGGCATCGAGCTCGAAGTTCCCGCGGGTGAAGTCGTCGAGTGCCGTCTTGTCCTTGAAGAAGATCACCTCGCTGAACGCCTGGCCGCCGAGTTGGAACCCGACGCTCACCTGCGTCATCGAGACCTTCCCTATCAGCTTGCGCTGCTCGTAGACGAGGCCCTTGCCGTGAGCGCCGCCGATGCCGATGCCACCCTTGCCCACGGATGGGAAGACGGCGTAGCCGTGGGCCTCTCGGAACCAGGCCTGCATCCCAGGGTCACCCTCTTCGAACTTCGCGATGGTCTTGGCGACGTCCTCGTCGGATTGCGCAGCGACTGTCACCGGCAGGCCACCGAGGGCCAACATCGCCAGTGCCCCGGTCGTGCAGATCGTCCGCTCCAGCATGACACGTTCCTCCGTTCGTACGTTCGGTGCCCGCGAGGGGCGAGCATTCAGATCAACATCTTCGTGCCAGCGGTGCGCATGCGCAACCGTTCGGTCGTTCGCACAGAACTCCGGTGCAGTCCACCTCACTCCCGACGATCGCTCAGAGCGGAACCGCGGCCCCGGGCAGCGTTGGATCGAGCGGCTCGATCATGGCAAAGCGGTGGAAATCAGTGTCGCGCGTGTAGATCCTGCCGACCCCATGCTCCCGCATCAGCACCACGGTCGCAGCGTCGTGCCACAGATTTCCAGTGATGTGACCATGCTCCGCCACCACCTCGGCTGCGACGTCGGCGTGCCGCGCCGTGGGAATCAGCAGACCGAGCCCAGGCGTGGCCAGGAGAGCCTCGATGAAGCTCCACGCCGTCGAGGACTGCCACGGACAGCGCATGGCCCGCTGGTGGGTCACCACACGAAGGAACTCGTAGCAGATCCCCCAGGTGACGTACCACGCCGAGGAACTCGCGCGCCACGCTTCCAAGAGTTCGCGGCAGCGGGCGTGAAACGGTGAGTCCTCGTCGGCCGCGTACACGAGAATGTTCGTGTCGACGACGAACACCTACTCCTCCTCCATCGCACGAAACAGTGCATCCCGATCGGCAACGTCCACGAGATGCCCGCCGCTCCCGAACCTCGGGAGGGACGGTGGCGTTTCCCGGTCTGGCTCGCGCTGGAGAAAGAGACGTAGGGCGGTCTCCACCAACTCGCCCATGGTGCGCCCCCGGCGCGCCGCCTCCTGCTTAAGCTGGGCCATGACACGATCGTCGATGTTGAGGGTCGTCTTCATATGGCTAACCATACAATCGTTATGGCTATACGGCAAACAGCTGTAGCCCCGCACTGGGGTAGCGATTGCCGAATGTATGAGCATGTCATATATTCTCATATCATGAGAACTCGAATCACGATCACGATCCCGGAAGAGCTTGTAAGAGAAGCAGATGCAAGGGCAGAGCAGCTCGGACGCTCGCGGAGCTGGGTACTGGCCGAGGCCCTGCGGGGATACCTCAGGGGAGCGCCATCCCGCGTGGTCCGCGAGACGGCGACTCGTCCGTACCGCTCGAACCGGTGGGGCCAGGCTGGTCCAATTCCCGTCGATGCCGCGCCCGAGGTGGCGGAATCGCGCCGGCGCCGGCTGAGAGCGGAACTCGCCCTCGCCCCCCTCGAGCGCCTACAGCGAGCGGAAGAGATCGCGCAGCTTGGCGAGATAGCCCCGCGCCCACGGATCGGCGCTCAGATCGTGGCGTTTGACAGCTACGAGGACTACTACGAATGGAAAAGGAACCGTCTGATCCGGGTGTGAGGCAGACCACCCTCGTTACCAGCGTCTGTGCCACCCTGAACAGCTATGGGGTGAGGTACCTCGTGATTGGCGGGATGGCCTGCGTGCTCCATGGGTACATCCGGGCAACGAGCGACGTCGACATCCTCATCGAGCGCACACTGGAGAACGCGCGGCGCCTGCTCGACGCGCTTGCGACCATCGGCTGGGGCTTTGCGAGCGAATGGCGACCCGAAGAGATCCTCGCGCGCCCGGTTACGGTCGTCGGTGACATTCCCCAGGTCGATATCTTCACGGTGGCGTGGAGTGTCAAGTACGATGCGGCTATCGCAAACGCCTCAACCGTCACCGTCGAAGGTGTCGAGATCCCGCTCATCGGCATCGACGACCTCATTGAGACCAAGCGCACCGACCGCCCGCTCGACACGGCGGACATCGAGGCGCTCGAAGAGATCCGTCGGTTGCGCGGCGGTGCCTAGCTCCAGCTCCAGCCGACGGACAGCGCGTACTGGTAGTCCCGCTTCGCCGCGGTCGCCGAGGGCGGGCTACTGTCGAACCGCTCCGTCACGTTGAGTCCAATGGTGAAGTCGCCGAAGATCTCCCACGCGATGCGGGCGTCGATGTCCATGCGGAACCGGCCGCCGCCGAGCGGATTGGAGTACGTCGTGACCTTGGTGTAGATGTCGACGTCCCCGACGTCGAATGCGTCGAAACCTGTGAGCACCTGAGCTTCGGCCGTGGTGTTGGGCTCCTCATCCGTGAAGCGCTCGTCGTTGATCGTGCCGCCGGCCCCGACGTACCACTCGATCCCCTGATTCCGAATGAGCTGAAAGCCGCCCCCGAGGGTACCGAGCAGACGCCGGTCGAGCTCGAGCTCCTGGTTCTGCTCGATCTGCCCCGATCCCACGATGGCCCACCGGGCTCCAAAGCGGCGGTTGACGCTGAGTGCCGCCGAGTTTCGCTCCGTGGTCTGCGTCGTGGTGTCGCCGGCTGCACCAACCGACTCCTGCCGCTGCCAGTACGATTCTCCCGTCACATCGAAGCCCCACTTCGGCCCACGGTAGTTGAACCGACCCTTCACCAGCAGGGAGGCGAGCCGGTTGGCGCGGGCCAGATTTGTGCCGAGATCGATGAATCCGTTGGTGCGCGCGAAGAAGCCTTGCTCGATCGAAGCGATCTCGACCACGTCGCGATAGGCCAGCGTGTCCGAGCGGCCGACCCCGACCACCACGAGCACACCAGTGTCCGCGCCGGACAGGCTGCCGAAGTACCGGGCTCCCGAGGAGAGAATGACCTCGTAGAAGCTGGCGCTCCGCACGAAGGCGATATCGTCCCAGTCGATGTTGACGAGGTCCATCTCGTCCGTGTCGAACGCCAGCGATCCCCGTTTCAGGTACTCCACCTCGCCAACGACGGGGTTTCGGCTCCGGAGGATCACCGTGTCCGGCTGCGCGCGTACCGGCGTGGAGAGCACTACGGCCAGAACGGACACGAACACGAGAGCAATACTGCTTGCGCTACGAATCACCTTGCACCTCGCACGCTTCACTCTTCACTCTTCACTCTTCACTCCTCACTCCTCCCCTGCTCCCAGCTCCCGGCATCCACCTATCCCGCCAGCGGGGTCGGATCGATGTAGATGAGATACTCCCTGATCTTGTCGCCCTGCATCTTGAGGCAGTTGAGGAAGGGGACGGCGATCGCGGACCCGTCGTGCCGAGTGTACTCGACCTCGCCCTGGACGACCACGGCGTCGGGAAGGGTCCACACACCGAGCGCAGTATGCCGCAGCGCCTTGAACATGGTGAAGAAGCCCGCGACATACTGGTGCACCGCCTGCTTGCCCTCCGTCGGCGGGTTGCTGCCGTAGCGGAAGATGGCGTCGTCGGTCAGAAACGAGACGAAGCGGTCCGCATCCATGACGTCGATGGATGCGAGCAGATCGGTGATCCACTCGGGCTGGTTGCCCATGTCAATTCCTCCTGGCTCATGTGCTCCGGATTCCGGCCGTAACGCCGCGCGCCACGCGTCGGTGAGCCACACATTGTAATCGGGATTGCCCCGCGACGCACCTGCGTTCCGCCGCTAGCGCCGGTACGACCACCCGATGGTGACTGAGGTCTGATAGTCCGTCTTGGCGGCGCTCGTGTCCGGCGGCTTCGAGTCGAACGTCAGCGAGAAGTTGAGGCCAATGTGGAAATCCTTGAAGATCTCGTACTTGATCCGGGCCTTGGCGTCTCCGCGAATTCGGCCCAGCTGCGAGATGCTGGGATACGCGGTTGTGGACGTGCCGATATCGAGCTTCGGCGTGTCGAACCTGAACCAGGCCCACTCGAAGCCGACGAGGCCCTCGAGGTTCGCCTTGGTCGTGTCCGCACCGAGCACGGTGGTGTCGGAGGAGGCGAAATGCTCGCTTGTCACCACCGCACCGAGCGCCGCACGCACCTCATGGCTGTTGGTTTGCACGAAACGGCGTGCTCCCAACGCACCAGCCGTGTATCGTGACACGAGGTTGAGCTCATCGTTCTGCTCGGCCTGCAGGAGGACTGCCACGTCCCAGCGGTGCGTCAGATAGCGGGTGCCGCTCACGGTCAGCGTGTTGCTCGTGGTCGCCGAGGTATCCCGCTGGCGCTGCAGATAGCCCGTGTAGGTCAGCCCGGTGCCCCACTTTGGGCCACGGTAATTGGCCTGGGCATTCACGTTGAGCGTCAGGTTACGATTTGCCTTGGCGAGCGAGAAGCCCGCGTCGAGATACGCCCGCACCCGGGAGAGGAAGTCCGCCTCGATCGGGAACATCCGCACGATCCGGCCGACGGCGACCGTGTCCCTCCGCTCCTCGAGACCGACCACCACGCGGCCGTCGGTGTCGGACGCCAAGAGTTGGCCGAAATACTTCCGTCCGCTGGAGATCTCGACCTCGAAGTAGTGCCGGCTGGTGATGCGGCGGACCTTCGTCCACTTGATGGAGAGACGGCCGACGTCGTCGGTGTTGTAGTCGAGCTTACCCCGCTCCAGCCCCTTGATCTCCCCCGTGATCGCGTCGCCGTTCACCATGACCACGACGTCGGTCTTCTGCGCCTGCACTGGCCCCGAGGCAAGCAGCGACAGTGCTGCGGAGGCGAACACCGCCACGGCGAGCCGTCGCGGGTGGCGCGGCGGGGACCGAGTGGCTGCACGTACGCCTGCCGAGTCACCGAAGCCCGGCTTTGGATTCCGTGTGAGCTCCATCAGTTCGCAGTCGGGAAGGGAGGCCCGGTGGACACCCCACGAAAACGCATCGAGCCCCCGGAAGCAAGCTCCGCAGCCACTAGCAGTTGCAGCCATCACGCCGCATGAATTGCGCCCCACCGGCCAAACGCAACGCTCGCGCCCACGGCCGCTCCGTCACTAGCTTGCAGACATGACCGCACCCGACACGGGGCCCGAGCCACAGCCCGTCGCAGATCGTCCGCCGTCCGTCGTCGTCCTCTACAACTTTCATGGAGAGGATGAATACGAGCGGCTGAAGGACGTCGATCCGAACACACTTGCCTTTGAGCCCGAGTACGACATCGAGGTCTCCACCGTGCTCGAGGAGTACAAGGCGGTCGCGTCGGCGTTGCGACGGGTCGGCTATCGCGCGCGCGCCGTGAACATCAACGAAGACCTCGGCAAGCTGGAGCGGCTGTTGCGGCGCAATCCGCCCGACGTCGTCTTCAACCTGGTGGAATTCCTGCACGACGACGCGGAACTGGAGCCCGCGGTTGCCGCCCTGTACGAGCTGCATCAGGTGGCGTATACGGGCTCTCCACCCTTCGCCCTGTCGCTGTGTCACAAGAAGGGGCTCACGAAGCAGGTGCTGCTGCAGAACGGCGTGCCCACACCGAGGTTCGTGCTGCTGGACGAGCCGGTCATGCCCAAGCGGCCGAAGCTCCACTTCCCGGTGATCGTGAAGCCCGCGCGGGAGGACGCGAGCTCGGGCGTCGAGGAGGGCTCGGTCGTGCATGACGAGGAACAACTGCAGCGCCGACTGGCGTATGTCGAGCACGAGTTCGGCACGCCCATCCTTGTCGAGGAGTTCATCGACGGTCCCGAGCTGCACGTGGCGTTGCTCGGGAACGATCCGCCGGACGTGCTCCCACCGATCCTGTGGGACTTCTCGGATCTACCCGAGGGCCACCCACACATCATCAGCTTCGCGGCGAAGTGGAATCCGCTGGCGGAGGTCTATCACCGATTGCACTCGATCTGCCCGGCACCACTGCCGCAGCGGGTCCTGCGCAAGGTCGAGCGGGTCGCGATCAGAGCATTCGAGGTGTGCGGCTGTCGGGACTATGCTCGCCTCGACATCCGGATCGGCCAGGACGGGAAGCCGTACGTGCTCGAGATCAACCCCAACCCCGATCTCACCGAAGGCGTGTCCTTCATGGAGTCAGCGGAGGTGGCCGGGTACAGTTTCGAGGACACGCTGGCGGCGATCGTGGAATTCGCGCTGGAACGGAAGGCGGAGTTGGAGGAGCTCAAGCGCGAGCGGCTGCGCCAGCGCCACAAGCCGCCGAGCCCGGAGGCGGTATCCGCCACGCTCGCTGCGACCGAGCCACCTCCTCCGCCACCACCAGTGGACTCTGCCCCGGGTTCACCTGCCCAGAACGACGCCGGGGCCGCCTGACGGCGGCCCCGGCATGTGGCACCTGAGCAAAGCGGTTGCTAGGCCAGGATGACGACGTTTTGCGCAGACGGTCCCTTGTCTCCGTCCACGATCTCAAACTCGACCCGCTGACCTTCCTTCAACGACTTGAAGCCCTCGCCCTGGATGGCCGAGAAGTGCACGAAGCAGTCCTTCTGGCCGTTCTCCGGGGTGATGAAGCCATACCCCTTCTTGTCGTTGAACCACTTCACCGTGCCGGTCGTACTCATGCTGCTGCTCCTCCTGCTGGACTGTGAAGCGGTACCGGCGACGGTCGAGCATCTCGAGCCGTCCTCGATACGCGCTACGCGATGACGTGCCCTCGCGCAGGGCCGCCGCACCCCGCGCGCGGGGGCGGCGATGCGGTCGTATCGCTAAGCTAACCCGCGGAGCGGGGAGGCGGTAGAAGAAATCCCGATCAGGCAGCTTCCTCGTTTCCAGCACGATCGGCGGCCTCCGACTCCCGGTCAGACTGCAGCTCGCGGAACACCCGGCTGGCATCCTTGAGAAACAGCACGAACACGACCGGCGGTACCGTAACCAGGATACCGACCGCGATCCATGTCCAGCGCGTGAGATCGGTCAACCGCGTTTCCTCCCGACAAGGGCTCCTAGAGCGAAGCTGCCCGCCGAGGCCGGCAGTGCGAAGAGCAGTGCGTACTCCTGCCACAACTCCAACGTGAGCCGGCCCGCACGCACTGTCCAGATCTGCGTCTCCCACTGAGGATCGAACGCTCCGAACGTGTGCACGAGCACGTAGTACCCGAGCGCCACCGTGAGGCCCACCGTACTTGCCGCCAAGCCTGCCGTCGGTGTCGCGAATCGTCCGAAGTACAGTCCGCCGACGATCGGCACGAGCGCAGCGGCGATGAGGCTCGTGCTCATGAAGATCCAGGCCGACACCACCGTCTGGAAGAACAATGCCAGCACGATGGTCACCACGGCTGCCACCCCGATCATCCAGCGCGTCAACCGCAACAGGGCTCGGTCGCCCATGGGCCGTCGGATCGCTGGGCGCAGGAGGTCGTACGACAGGTTCCCACCGGCAATCAGCAGGTAGCTGTCGACCGTCGACATCGAGGTCGCGAGCACGCTGGCCACGAACACTCCCTTGGCACCGACCGGCAGCGATTGCATGGTCATCGTCAGCAGTGCGTAGCGGGCCTCGGTCTCGATGCCTTCCGCCCGCGCCACCATCCCCACGATGGCCACTGCCCAGTCGAACGCGGCCCACAGCACGATCCCGACCAGCAGGGCGACGACGATCGCCCGGTAGTTCACGGCCGCGAAGATCCGTTGATAGAACGCCGGCTCGACCAGCGCGCTGAGCGCCGCACCGGCAAACACGACCAGCACCCAGATGGGATACGATCCCGTGGGCTCGAAGAAGCTGGGCGCGAGTCGGTCCCGCAGCACGTCGACGCCACCGGCGCTGTCCACGGCAATCACCGTCGCGACCCCAAGGGTCACACACATCAGCGTGAATTGCACGGTGTCCGTCAGTGCATCTGCAAGCAGGCCGCCGAGGATGGTGTACACCACCGCGACCAGCGCGCCGAGCAGCACTCCCCACACGAACGGAATGCCGAGCGTCACGTCCATCACGATCCCGAGGCCCATGAAGCCCAGGATCGGCAAGGAGTAGAGGAAGCTGGCGACGGCGAGCACCCGCTGGGTACCGACGCCGTAGAAGTGGGCCCCGATGTCGGGGACGGAGAGGAAGTCGTACCTCCTGAGGCGACGCGCGATCGTGAACGCTGCAACCAGGATCACGATGTAATACGGGCGCGCGTACGCGAACCAGGCGACGATGCCCGCCTGATAGGCCACCTCGGAGGATCCGAGGAGGACGTCGAGTCCGTAATAGGTGGAGACGAGCGTGCAGATGAGGAGCGGCGCGGTCATGCGCCCGCCGGCGACGAAGTAGTCGCGAAACGTCGTGATCCGACGGGAGACGGCCCAACCCAAGCCGATGATCCCGACCATATAGAGGATGACGATGCCGACGTCCCAGATACTCATGGCGGGCAGGCCCCTGCTCATGGGCAAGCGCCAATTGTAGCGCGATTCGTCCCCATGGGAAGGCACCGGGCGCTGCCGGCTGAGCAGCGCCGCAGGGCAGCCGGGGCCCAGTGACTGGGTCTGCTCGTGTGGGTTCCGGGCGGGATAGGCGGATGGTACCTTCCGGGCCCTGCTGTGTAGTAAGGATGCACATATGCTGAGACAACTTGGCGTATTAGCCGCCAGCGCCTCGCTGACGACCCTCGCGGGATGCGCGTCGTCGCCGGCGGTCCCGCCGCTGACGCCAGAGCCGACCGGTGCCCATCGGCCCGGAGCCTTCGTTTGGCACGACCTGCTCGCCCACGACCGGACGGCGGTCGAGGAGTTCTACGGGCAGCTGTTCGGCTGGACGTTCGACTACGAGGGCGAAGCCGACCCTGACTACGTCACCATCCTGCATGCCGGCAAGCCGATCGGCGGCATCGCCTTGATCGATCGCCTCGAGGGCGACGTCTCCGGTGCGCAGTGGGTCAGCTGGATCTCCGTGCCGGACGTCGATGGGGCCGCGGCGCGAGCGCGGCAAGCAGGGGGCACGGTCTTGAGAGAGCCGCGGGATCTCGACGCACGCGGCCGCATCGCGGTCGTGCAGGATGCGGAGGGGGCGCTCCTCGGCTTCGTGCGCGCCACGGGCGGGGACCCACTGGAGTCACGGCCCGCGCCCGGTGACTGGCTGTGGACCGAGCTGTGGAGCCACGATCCCGACGCGGCATCGAGCTTCTACGCCGACGTCCTCGGCTACGAGCGCGGCACGATCGACGAACCGGGCCTGCCGCGGGACTACCAGGTCTTCCGCTCGGCGGGCGAGCCCACGGCCGGGCTGATCGCGCTGCCGGAGCGGCGAATCCGTGCGCACTGGCTTCCGTATGTTCGGGTGCGGGATCCGCAGGCCGTGGCGGCGCGCGTGGAGGAGTTGGGGGGGCGCGTGCTGATCGCGCCGAGCCCAGAGCTGCGGAACGGCACCGTGGCACTGATCGCCGACCCCGGCGGGGCACCGCTGGTCGTCCAGCAGTGGCCCATTCCGGGCATGGAGGAGAGCCGACCATGAGACACATGATGCGCGGCATCAGACTGCTCGCGGTAGGTGCCACGGTCGCGGCGTCGGCAAGCCTCTCGGCCGCCTGCGGTGCCGGCCATGGCAACGTGTACGTCGGCGTCGGAGTGGTGGGGCCGTACGGCATGTACCCGGGCTACTACCCACCGCCCACGATGATCGGCCGCCCCCCCGTCTACTGGGAGGAAGAGGAGGAAGACGAGGAGGATGTGGATGACGACGAAGACGACGGCGCCGACACGCAGGACGCGTTCGACGCACGCGACGGCGCGTCCTGACACGCACCTGAATGCGAGCGGAATAGGAGATTGAATGGCGTACAGACATGCGATCGCGACCGCTGCCGCGCTTGCGCTCGCCGCAGTCATCGGGGGAAACCCGGCCGCGGCGCAGATGACGATCGGTGCCAAAGGCGGCGTCAACCTCGCGACGGCGTCAGTTACCGTGTCCGACACCGATCTCAGTCCGGGCACACGGACGTCCTATCACGGGGCCGCAGTCATCGGCATGCAGGTGGGCCGTGGATTCGCGATCGAGGGCCAGGTGCGATTCGTGGGGAAGGGCTTCGACCCCGGTGGGTCCGATTCGGGTGTCGCCAGCAACCTCGCGATGGACTACTTCGAGTTCCCTCTCCTCGCGACGTTCACGTTTCCCAGAGATCCGTCGCTCCTGGCGGCGCGGGTGTTCGCCGGACCGTCCGTGGGGCTTCGGGCATCCTGTAACTTCGAGACGCCGGTCGACCAGACGGGCTTCACCGACTGCGACGGCGATCTGAGCAAGACGTTCGACTTCAGCGCGGTGGTCGGCGCCGGAGTCAAGATCGGACGCGGGCTGGGCGGCATCGTGCTGGACGTCTCGTACGATTGGGGGTTCCTGGACATCACGGCAGGCGACCAGGATGCGTCGCTGTACAACCGGAACCTGCTGTTCTCAGCAGGGTTCATCGTTCCGATCCTCTGAGCGGGAGCACAGACACGGCATGCACGCATCGTTTCGTCTGACAGGAGTGCTCGCGGGGGCAGCCGTCTTCGTAGCTGGCCTCTCCACGTCCCTCGAGGCCCAGTATCGGTCGGCCCGACCGGTCAACCGGACAGCCTCCGAGCCCCGGTTCGAGATCGCCGTGTTCGGCGGGTACCAGTTCGGCGGCAAGTGGGACGTGGTCGTCAACAACCAGCCCGGCACGCTGGACATCGCTGATCACGGCAGCTACGGCATGGCGTTCGATGTGCGCGTCCGCCCCGGCGTGCTCACCGAGTTCCTGTACATCCGGCAGCCGACGACGCTGTATTTCCAGCCGTTCGGGGGCGTGCGCAACGAAGTCTTCCCGATGCACGTCGCCTATTACCAATTGGGCGGCCTGTACGAGGTTCCCCAGGGCCGATTTCGTCCGTTTGGCGGGCTGGGCGTGGGCGGAACCCACTTCAATCCCAAGGAGGCGGGGCGGGGCAGCGAGTGGCGGTTCTCCACCAACGTGTCGGTCGGATTCCGCGCCTTCGTCACGGAGCGGGTCGGGCTCCGCGGCCAGTTCCACCTGCTCATCCCATTCCAGTGGTCGGGCGGCGGGATGTTCTGCGGTGGTGGCGGCTGCTCGATCGGGGTGAGTGGGGGCTCGGCGATTGTGCAGGGCATGGTGTCGGGTGGCATAGTCATCGGTCTCTGACGGAGTGTGGGGCTCGACCGGCAGCGAAGAGGTGGATACGAGTCTGACGCCAATAGGTCGGGCACCGGCCGGCACGACGCCTGGAGTGAGGCCCAATAGGAGGTTGACTAACTGACACATTGTCAGTAGGATCTGACGCTCTGTCAGAGGACGCAGAATTGTCCATGAGGCCCGACGAGCCGACGGCAAGACGGGCTACGTGAGTGAGAATCCTGCTCGGCGCGGCTTGGCTGAGTCAGAAACAACATCGTCACAGGAGTGAGGGAGCATGAAGAGGCTTGGTTTGGTTGCGCTGGCGCTCGGCTTGGGCGTTGGCTGCTACCCCGGCGATCCGACCTCGATCAGCGAGTTCGATACGGTCCTGACGGTTCGCAACCCGGACTTCGCGTTCAGCGAGGCACTGTCGTTCTACATGCCGGACACGATCGTCCAGATCAACGAAGACGACGACGACGCCATTGAGATCGGCCGCGACAACGACGAGGAGATCCTCGCCAGGGTCCGGTCCAACCTGCTGGCGCAGGGCTGGACGGAGTTGACCCGAGAGGACATCCAGAACGGCGGGCAGATTCCCGATCTGGCCATCGGCAACCTCGTCATGGCGACGGAGAACACGCAGTGGTGGGTCAGCTATCCGCCGGGCTGCTGGGATCCGTGGTGGTGCTGGGGCTGGTACTGGCCGCCGATTTACGGAAGTACCACCTATCGGGCCGGCTCGTATTTCGTGGTCGCCGCGAGCGCGCTCGACATCACCGACCCCGGGAACACGGATGAGCTCGAGGTAGCATGGAGCGGCGCGATGAACGGCGTGCTGGCACAGAACACCGGGAGCAACTTCGACCGCCTGCTCGACGGCATCGACCAGATGTTCGAGCAGTCTCCGTACCTGTCCGGGCCGACGCCCGAGCCGGCCAACTAGCGCACCGCACAGCGAGACTGGAGTAGAGAACATGAAGAAGATCGCAATCGTTGCCGCGGCCGCGCTGGTGCTGGGAGCAACCGGCGAAGCTCGCGCGCAGGAGTGGTTCTGGGGCGGTTCGTACAGTATGTCGCTGCCCCTCGCCAACACGAAGGACTTCAATGAGGGGTTCAGCTTCCGCGGCGTCACCATCGAGGGGCGGAAGATCATCAACGAGAATTTCTCGACGGGCCTGTCGTTCGGCTGGCACGTCATGAACGACGTGCGGACGGGCACGATCGAACTGGACAACGCCACCGCGTTTGGGACCTGGTACACCTATACGAACTCGTTCCCGCTGTTCGTGAACGCGCACTACTACCTCGGGCAGCCAGGCGGCATTCGCCCGTTCCTGGGGGCGAACGTCGGCACCTCGATCTACGAGCAGCGCGCCGAGGTCGGCCAAGTCGCCTTCACCGAGGACAAGTGGCGCTTCGCCGTCGCTCCCGAGGCCGGATTCGTCATCCCGCTCGGTTGGTACGTCCGCGGGTTCGTGAGTGCGAGGTACCACTACATGACGGGCAGCCCAACGCAGCAGTACCTTTCCTTCAACGTCGGCATCGCGTCGAACTGACGAGGGAAGAGAGGATCCCATGAGAGTCTTGGGCTGGGCCGCTGTTGCGGCCGTTGCAGTGTCCCTCGCGGGCTGTTCCGGCATGACAATCCGGTCGGACTTCAACCCGCAGGCGGACTTCTCGAAATATTCCACCTATGCGTGGCTGCCGACGCCGCAGACCGGTGATCCGCGGGTGGACAACGCACTGCTCGAGGGCAGGATCAAGACCGCGGTAGACCAGACCCTGGCGGACAAGGGATACCGTCTGGCGTCCGCCGACCAGGCGACCTTCTGGGTCGGATACCACCTGAGTATCGAGGGTCAGATGGACGTCACCACGGTCAACTCCTACTACGGCTACGGCTGGGGCCCGTGGTACTACGGCCCGGGTTACCGTGACACGCAGGTCCGGTACTACGACCAGGGTACGTTGCTCATCGACATCGTCGACGCCGAGGCCAAGGAGTTGGTGTGGCGCGGCACCGCCGAGGCCGAAGTCCGGGCCGAGATGAACCCCGAGAAGCGGCAGCAGCGGGCCAACGAGGCAGTCGCGAAGATTTTGCAGCGGTTCCCGCCGAACTAGCAGGGCACCCGCCCTGCGCTGTGTAGGCAAACCGCGCCGCGCGACATCGTCGCACGGCGCGGTTGCCTACGTCCCTGTCATCCCGCCCGTCCGCCGACACTGCTAGATTCTGTGCACCCCGGTACCTCCGGAGCCGAGACCAATGGCATTCGAATCACGCCCTCCCACGCTCGAAGCGTTCGATTTCGCCACGACCGGTGCCCGGCGCCCGACCCTGCCGATCGATCTGCTCCAGGCGGTACGGACGCGCCTCCAGATTGTCGCAATCGTCATCATCGTCGCCACCGGGCTCAGCACGCTCGTCAGTGAGCTGACCGGGTTCTCCCAGGAAGAAGAGGTCCGCTACGGCTCGCTCGCCGTCGAGTGGACCCTGAGCCTCGTGCTGTTCGGACTCGCCCGATGGTCCAGCATCCGGCCGGCCTTGCTCCTCGACCTCGGGCTGGTGTACGAGGTACTCATCGCGCTGAACTTCTCGCTCACGGGTGCCCAGATCCGCTGGCTCACGGACGATCCAGCATCGTTCATGGGCTGGTCGCCGATCGCCGTGTGGGCACTGATATACCCGATCATCGTGCCGAACAGCACGCGGAAGACCGCCATCGCGTCGTTCGCGACCGTGCTCACGGAGCCCGTGGCAATCTCACTGCTCGCCTGGTCGGACCTCAGCGTACTGCCGACGACGGCGGCCTTCATCCGCAAGCTCTGGCCCAACCTCGTGGCGGCGGTGCTTGCCATCTTCGTATCGCGGATCGTGTACCGGCTGGGGGAGCAGGTCTCGGAGGCACGGCAGCTCGGCAGCTACCACCTGGAGAGTCTGCTGGGCAAGGGCGGTATGGGTGAGGTCTGGAAGGCCACGCATCGTATGCTCGCCCGTCCGGCTGCGGTGAAGCTGATTCGGTCCGAAGCGCTCGGTACGGACGACCCCGAAAGCGTCACCCGTGCGCTCAAGCGGTTCGAGCGGGAGGCGCAGTCCACCGCCGCCCTGCGCTCGCCACATACGATCGAGCTGTATGACTTCGGGATCTCGCAGGGAGGCACGTTCTACTACGTGATGGAGCTGCTAGACGGCATCGACCTGCAGTCGCTGGTGGAGCAACACGGGCACCAGCCTCCCGGACGGGTCGTACACATTCTGCGACAGGCGTGCCACTCGCTCGCCGAGGCACACGACGCCGGGATGATCCATCGGGACGTCAAACCGGCAAACATCTTCTTATGTCGCCACGGTGCCGACTACGACTTCGCCAAGGTGCTCGACTTCGGCATCGTGAAGCATCGGTCGTTCGGAGACGAGCGGGAGGCTCAGCTGACTGCCGTGGGGGCGTTTACCGGCACACCGGCGTACATGCCACCGGAAATGGTGCTGGGTGCTGGTGAGATCGACGGGCGGGCCGACCTGTACTCCCTGCCCTGTATCGGGTATTGGCTGCTCACCGGGCAGATGGTGTTCACGGGCCTCAATCCCATGGCAGTGATGGCGGCCCACGCCCACCAGAAGGCGGCATCCCCGTCGTCACGCACGGACCAGCCCCTCCCTGCCGACCTCGACGCCCTCATCATACGCTGCCTCGACAAGGACCCTACCCGCCGGCCGCAGACCGCCCGCGAGCTGTCACGCGAGCTGGCGGCGCTCGGGATCGAGCAGCAGTGGACTGAAGAGGACGCACGAGCCTGGTGGACCGAACGTGATGCCGGCGACCAGGAAG
>JBDHDN010000005.1:0-24025 GCA_039591485.1 Gemmatimonadota bacterium | reverse complement strand
GGAGGATGTCCTTTGCGGTCTGGGAATCAGTTGTCGACAGCGCCCGCGGCGATCCAGGCTCTGATGGTCTCGATCTCGGCCGCACTTAGCTGACCACCAAGCGGCATCTGCCCTCCACTGCCGCCGACATCCGACTGCGTGCCCTGTATCTTGTGAACGAGGTAACTCTCGTCTGGTTCGCCGGGTTCGACGCGATCCATCCCGACGAGCTCGAATGACTCGACGTTCACGGTGCTCGCATATGCCTGTCCCGGACTCAAGTCCATGGGCCGCCCCGACGGCTTGATATCCGAGGTCGCATGGCAGCCGGAGAAGGCACAGTTAGCCGAGAAGATGGGCTGCACGTCCGCGGCGAACGTCGGAGCGTCCCCATCGTTACCGTCGTCGATACCGGTACCGTCGCCCGCACAGGCGAGCGAGACGAAGACTGCCGTAGCGATGGCCAGTGATGCAATGCGGCGTGCGGGCACGGCTACACCTCCTGTCGATGGACCACAAGGAACGCCAAGGGGATATGCAGGTTCAAACCCTAGAATCCGTCTCGTAGTTCCCAACTTGCCACGCAGTGCCAGTCTGGTACGTCAGTCAGTCGAAACTGCTCTAATCTATTGCAGCAAACCGGAGGCTCCAGTGCGGCACGGCATCCCGTCGACTGGCACTACGCAGCCCTACCGGCTATCACTTGTGGGCGGCCATCCTCCCCACTCCACACGAGGTCCTCCCATGCGCGTTCCCCTGCTGCTGTTGGCGTTGACCGCTCTCGCCGTACCGGTCGAGGCTCAGAACGAGGAGTTCACCCGACCGCCCGACTGGATGGTGCGGTTCGACCGACCGGCGCCTGACTCGGCGATCTACTTCGTCGACATGCCTCCCGGTTGGCACGTCACCACGGGCCCAGCGGCCATCCTGTACGACCCAGCGATGACGGCGAGCGGTACGTACCACGTGCGATCGGAGATCCTTCTGTTTCCGGGCGAGCGGCGCGAGGGGTACGGCGTCTTTTTCGGCGGCAGTGATCTGCAGGGAGACGGCCAGGCCTACACGTACTTCCTGCTACGCAAGGACGGACAGTTCCTGGTGAAGGAGCGCCGCGGGAGTGAGACGGAGACGCTCGTGGCCTGGACGGCACACGACGCCATCGTGCCGCATGAAGGGGGTGAGGACCCGGTGAAGAACGTCGTGGAAGTGGACGTCGGCGCAGAGGGCGTCGCCTTCATCGTCAATGGCGAGACGGTACACCACCTCGATCGGAACGCAATCGCCACTGACGGGGTCGTGGGCCTTCGGGTGAACCACCGCCTCAATCTGCACGTCGCCAGTCTGACGGTCGAGTAGCGGGCGCTCAACCGGAGCGGTCGAGCGGCGCGGCGAGGCCGTGCCGCTCGAGTAGCTCCCGGTCCCCGAGGACGTCCGCAAGGAGGCGGTCGGCAACCACGGCACCGCGGTGCAGCACCACGCCACGCTCGCAGAGCGCCGCCGCGACGTCGAGGTCGTGCGTGGCCGTGAGCAGCGTTTCCGGCCGAGTTGCGAGAAGGCGGACGAGACGCGACCGACTGACCGCGTCGAGGTCGCCGGTCGGCTCGTCGAGCGCGAGCAGCTCCGGCCGGGACACCAGCACCGTCGCGAGGGCTGCCAGCCGACGCTCCCCTCCGCTCAAATGGTGAGCCGGCCGGCTTTCCACCCCCACCAGTCCGAGCTCATCGAGGATCACGCGCGCGCGGTAGGTGGCCTCGTGGGCATCGACACCGTCGTTGAGCGGTCCGAAGGCGATATCCTCCAGGAGGGTGGGGAGAAACAGCTGGTCGTTCGGGTCCTGGAACACTAGCCCCACCCTGCGGCGTACCTCCCGGACCGCATCACCAGCTACCGCGAATCCAGCAACGGTCACCGAACCTGCATCCGGCGTCAGCAGCCCGTTGATGTGCTGCAACAGCGTACTCTTGCCCGAGCCCGTCGAGCCGAGGAGCGCCACACGCTCACCCCTCTCGACGTCGAAGGAGATGCCGCGAAGGGCAGACGTTCCGCCGGGATAGTGGAACGCCAGGTCGCGGACGGCGAGCAGTGGAGGCATCAGAACCGCAGGTGGGCGCTCAGGGCAATCGCGACGACGGCGACGATGAGCACGGTGAGGACCAGCGCGGTACCAAGATCCCACGACTTCGGTGCGAGCGAGGGCAGATCGCCCACGAAACCGCGCGCAAGCATCGCACGGTGGGTCCGCTCACCTCGGGCAAACGCTCGCGAGAGTCCCGCCGCCGTGATTCCCACCAGCAGTCGGCGCCTCCTGGTCGTCCCGCCATCGGCATTCCGGGAGCGCGCAGCACGCTGGAGCCGCTCGAGCTCATCCACGAGCAGGTACAGCAGCCGATAGCCGAGCCCGAGGGCCGTCGTTACGGCCGCGGGGAGTCGGAGCTGCCTCAGGGCCTGAAGCAGTTCGGGGAAACTCGTGGTGCTCACCAAGACGACGGCGGCCGTGAGGGCGACCGAGGCGCGTCCCAGCACGAAGCCGAACCGCTGCAGACCCGCGTCGCTGATGCCGAAAGGACCGACATGTATCAGTGGGGTGCCCGGCACCAGGAAGAGCAGGCCCGTGGAGGCCGCGAGGACGAAAACGAAGGGACCGGCCAACCGGCGGAGTATCAGCGACGCCGGCACATGCGCGGCGGCGACGACGAGCACCACGAGTCCGGCCAGGATGCCGAGGTGCTCCCAGGCACCGAGTGGCAGTGCGGCGGTACCGACAGCGATCGCCGTGGCGGCGAGAACCCGTGCCGTAGGCGTTGCTCGCGTGACCGGCGAGCTGACGGTCGCGTACTGGTCGAGATGATGAAAGCTCACACGCCGAGCCGCTTGCGCGTGACCGCACGACCGATGACCCACGCCACGACGAAGACCACGATCACCCCGATCACCGCAGCCATCAGCGCCCCGCCGAGCGGGGCCGTATAGTCTGCAAACGGCGCAGCCAGGTACGCTGTCTCGAACTCCTGTATCCCGAGCCGCGCCGCGGCCGCCTCGAGCGCATCGGGCTTCGAGGAGGCGAGATACGCCGCGCCGGCCGCGAGGGTCACGGCAACGATCGTCCCGGCGTAGGCCAACGCGCGATCCCACCCGGATGGACTCGGAACACCCCCGACGAGCTCTGGTCGCGCCCGCAGCACCATGGCCAGGACGGCACCGGTGATGACACCCTCGCCAATACCCATTAGGGCGTGTCCGCCCCCGACGGCGACAAGTGCCGGTGCCAGCGGAACCGTGTCCGACAGCGCGAGCTCGATTGCGACCGCGACACCGACGATGACCGTCGAGCCGGCACCCGCAACCGCAGCGGCCGCTACGCGGCGGCGGACACCGACGCCCGTCAGCCCGAGGATCCAACGGTACACCAACATGCCGCTGCCGACCCCGAGGATCGCCATGTTCAGGGTGTTTGCACCGAGAGCGCCGATGCCGCCGTCCTGAAACAGCAATGCCTGTACGAGAACGACCGCAAACAGTACGAGCATCGCGGCCCAGGGGCCGAGCATCGTCCCAACCAGCACCCCGCCCAGCAGATGCGCACTCGTCCCGGCACCGAGCGGAAAGTTGAGCATCTGCGCGGCAAACACGAACGCCGTTGCCGCGCCGAGGACCGGCGCTTCCCGTTCGGCAAGATGGCGCCGCGAGCGGTGCACGGCGACGGCAAGTCCCGCAACGCTCGCTGCGGCGGTTCCGGCCATCACGGGCGCACTGAGGAATCCGTCGGGGATGTGTGCCACGCGCTACCTTGGCCCCGGCCCGAAGCTGCGCTTCGTCTCGTCGGGAGTCTGCATTCGTCCTGGGCTCACGATCTCGTCATTGCGCACTCGCCACGTCCAGTCGACACGCGTCCGCTCCTCGCGTGTGATACCGCTGCCGGACCTGCCGGGCGCATGGTTCGTCCGCCAGCCACAATCAAGCAGCACCGGGCACCGACTGTCTACCGTCGCGCTGTCAACCATCGGGACGCGGAAGCTGTCACACGAAGGACAGTCCCCCCGGGAGTGGTGCAATGTCCAGCCGACGCTGCCAGATCCTCACCTTCCTGTTCCTCCTGCTCGCCGCGTCACCCGTGAGCGGACAGGAGCGGGACGCCACGCCGATGCTGAGCGACGCCGACAAGATTCACGGCCTGTCGTTGCTGTGGCAGGAGGCGAACTACAATTTCGCCTTCTTCGACCAAGTCCCCCACCTCAACTGGGACAGCACGTACCGTGCGTTCATCCCGCAGGTACTCGAGAGCCGCTCGACACTCGAGTACTATCGTACGCTTCAGCGGTTTCTGGCACTCCTCGAGGACGGCCACACGTGGGTCAGTCTGCCCCGGGAGCTGAGGCGGCAGCACGCGATGTCCTACCCGTGGCTCCTCACCCGCAACGTCGATGGCGAGGCCTACGTGCGTAATGTCGGGCGTCATCTCGCCGAGCTCATTCCCATTGGCTCGGTGGTCGACGCCGTAGACGGACTGCCGACGATCGAGTACGCGCATGACGCCGTGCTTCCGTATGTTGCTGCCAGCACCGAGCACGACCGCTGGGAGCGCGCACTTCGACAACTGCTTGAAGGGCCGGCGGAGGACTCGGTCCGCATCCTCCTGACGACGCCGGGCGGGGACCGTCGGGCGCTGACGCTTGCGCGAGACCGCCGAACCCGTGACAGCGCGTGGCTCGATTCGACGCCCGACCGGCCGCGGTTCGAGTTGCGCTGGCTGAATGACAGCATTGCGTACGTCGCCCTCAACACGTTCAACGATCCCGCCGTCGTAACGGACTTCGAGATGCACCTGGAGGAGCTGGCCTCCGCCCGGGCGCTGGTGATCGATGTGCGCTACAACGGAGGTGGCAACAGCGGCGTCGGTTACGGCGTGGCCGCATATCTCACCACCGACACGCTTGCTACATCGAGGTGGCGGACCCGAGAGCACATCGCCGCACGCAAGGCCTGGGGCGCCGGTGGCAGTGAGCGGTACGTCGACTATGCCCGCATGGATGCCTGGGTCGACGGCGGCAGCCACGGCGCCGTCGCGCCGGCTGACGGGCAACGTCTCGTCCTGCCTACGGTCGTGCTGCAGGATCACGGGACGTTTTCGGCGGCGGAGGACTTCCTGGTCGTGATGGACCAACTGCCCCATGTCACAACCGTGGGACGGCCGAGCGGGGGCAGCACGGGCCAACCCCTCTCGCTCGAGCTACCTGGAGGCGGCAGGGCGTGGATCTGCACCAAGCGAGACACGTTTCCCGACGGCCGCGATTTCGTCGGCGTCGGGATCGCACCGGACATCGTGGTGCGAACGACGGTTGGGGACGTCCGGGCGGGGAGGGATCCTGTGCTGGACCGGGCCATCGAGCAGCTGCACCGACGACTCGGAACGGACTGAGATCCGGTGCCTGGGGGGCACACGGCTGGTGGCGCACCAGACGGGCCCACACGACGACGGCGCCTCCGAAGGGGGCGCCGTGAGAGTGGCCAGGGACGGAGTCGAACCGCCGACACGCGGATTTTCAGTCCGCTGCTCTACCAACTGAGCTACCTGGCCCGGGGGCGGGAAATCTAGTCGATACGGCGCGATCCGGGAGCCCTGCGTGTGTGACTGTCGAGACCCTCGACATTCTGCCGCAGTGGATCCCGGCGGGACGGTACCTGCTACGCCTGCAGGTCGAGGATCTCCTGACCCGGTCTCTGTTCGGGAGAGCTACGATCGCGCTTGAAGTACGGTAGCAGCAGCTAGATCAGGTCCGTCCCGCTCTCGGCGTCGGCGAAGCGTTGAAGTTCTGGCGCCTCGGGATAGCGCGCCCGGACGGTGGCGATCACTCGGCGCGCAGCTGCGGGATCGGGCCGCACGGTGCGGTAGATCTCTTCGAGCCGGATCGCGGCATTGATGTCGACCTTCTGCGACGTCGGGCGCTCGAGGTGCCGTTCGAGCAGAACGACCAGTTCGTCGAGCGTCGGCCGCAACGAAGGATCGCTGGGACCAAGGCCGCTGCCCACAACCGTTCCTAACGCCCAGTCGGCCAGCGGCTCGAACACATGCTTCATCAGCAGATCCCAACTCCACCAAGTCGTGCCGAAGATGGCGGCGGCAGCGAAGAGCCGGGGCTCTCGGTCGACTGCAAACGCCAGCACCAGCAATGCCACTGTTGCCGTCCCCAAGACAGCACGGACTGCCCGGCTCGCTGACACCACCGGATCGCGGGTCATCGCGCCTGCTCCCTCTTTCGTCGTCTGCCGCACCGTGCGAGAATTGATACGATGCTACGGTGAGGCCCCACATGAAACAGTACCAGGTGGTGATCATCCGGCTGCTGGGCAAGTCGCGCGACGACGAGGAAACCGTCACGGACCTTCTCAACGAGCGAGCACGCATGGGCTGGACCGATTACTCCATCCACGCCGTCGCCGGCAGCCGGCTCCTGGTGGTCTTCTCCCGGGAAACCTGAGCCGCCTCCTCACTTCTTCACCCCTGAGCCGGTGTCAGCTCGAAGGGCCGGCTCCGGCCTTGCAGCAGCCCGGATCCCGAATCTACTACCGCTGAAGGAGAACTCTCATGCCCGACGCCGCGCCGCAGCGGATCGGCACCCGCCGCGCCTATCAGGGACGGCTGCTCGAGATCGACGTAGACACACTCGAGGCACCTGACGGGCGGCGATTCGATCTGGAGATCATCCGCCATCCCGGGGCCGCCGCCGTGGTGCCGCTCCTGTCGGACCCTGGCGCCGAGGATCCCCGTATCCTGCTGCTGCGGCAGTTCCGCTATGCTGCAGCAGACCGGCTCTGGGAGATTCCGGCTGGCGTGCTCGAGGAGGGAGAGGAACCTCTCGCCTGTGCTCGCAGAGAGCTCGCAGAGGAAACCGGGGCCACCGCTCGGTCGATCGACCATCTCACGACGTTCTACACGACCCCGGGCTTCACGGACGAGCAGATCCACCTCTTCGTCGCCACGGGGATCGAGGTCGGGGAACCTTCCCATGAGCATGACGAGTTCATAGAAGTGCAGGTGGTGGCACTGAGTGACGCCCTGGCCATGATCCGCGACGGGACCATCGTCGATGGAAAGTCCATTGTGGCGTTGCTGTACCTCGCGGGCTTCCGGCTCGGTCTCTGAGGGGACGGCTGTCCTATTGGGAGGACAAAGCGACCTCCGCCATTCGGGATTCAAGACAGCCACCCTGATGGCATAAGAATATGTGTGACAATGATTTACGTGGAAAGACCAAGGTGGCATCCGTGTGCGGTACACCTCATGCCCCTAGGGCGGCTGGAGAAGGAGGGACGGGTAGCGAGCCTATCGTGTCCGACAGGGCGCCCCGCGGGGGTGGGGTGTCAGGGAGCAGGAATCATGACCGCAGGTATCGACATCCGGCAGCGGGTCGGACCCGCAGCCCGGGGGGTGGAGCAGCCCGGCCGCGTCGAACTCACCGAGCTCGGCGATTCGGAGGTGGTCGCGGCGTACCTGGCGGGGAGGTCCCGGGCCTTCGACGAGATCGTTGACCGATATCAGAAGCGGCTGCTGAACTTCGTCTATCGGACCATTGGTGACCGGGAGCGGGCCGAGGACCTGGTCCAAGAGGTCTTCATTCGCGTCCACCGGCACCTGCACCGGTTCGACCAGACGAAGAAGTTCTCGACCTGGATCTATACGATCGCCTCGAACCTGGCCAAGAACGAGCTGCGCAACCGGAGTCGCAGCCCGTTGGTCCTGTTTCAGACCATCAAGAAGAACTGGGAGGCCGACCACCGGCCGCTGCAGTTCGAGGACAAGAACCACCGACCGGAGGATCTCTACCGGAAGAGGTACCTTCGCGAGCTGGTCGAGTGGGCGGTGGAGCAGCTGCCCGAGCATCACCGTGTGGTCTTCGTACTGCGGGAGCTCGAGGGCAAGACCTACGAGGAGATCGCCGAGATTACCGCGTGCAATCTGGGCACAGTGAAAAGCCGGCTGAACAGGGCGCGCAACCGGTTTGCCCAGATCATCGGGCCGTTGCTGGACTGAGTGCACGCTCGTGTGTTCGAGGCGGCCCGGGAGCGGCCGGGGCATTGCAGGCCCCGGCCGTTCGTGTCTCGCACCGCCGACGCTGTGGGGGAACTTCCGGGACACGCTCAGGTATGACCGAGTGATTCGACCCCGCCAGTATGCGATGTAGCGATTTTCTTGCGCGCTATTCGGAGTTCCGCGACGGTCTGCTCGACGATCCCGCCATCGAGCGGCGCATGGCGGCCCACCTCCTGTCCTGCCCGCAGTGCATGTGCTACGACGCCCGAGTCGCTCGGAGTGTGACCCTACTGCGCACGTTCGCCGATCTCGAGCCGTCGCCACAGTTTCGGAGCCGACTTGCACAGCGCATCGGGACCCGCCCACTACGACTCGAAGAGCCGGTGCGACCGGCGCCGGCGGGCGTACTGGCAGGTTTGATGGTGGCCACCGCCATCATCCTCCTGGTCTGGTCTGTACGACAGACGGAGCCACCGGTGGTCACGACGGCGGTGGCAGCCGAGAGCGTGCCCGCTGCCGCTCGGCCGCTGCCGGCAATCGTCGCTATCCCGAGCCCTCCATTTGTGAGCTTCTCCGAGCTGTCTGCGCCGTCGTTCGAGGCGGAGTGGCGTACGCCTGGCGCGCAGGACGAAACGCTCGCGCAGTGGACGGCGGCGGGGCGCTAGCCTGCCCGTCCCAGTCTTTCATCGCCACCCGGCACGCGATAACTTCCGCATGCTATGGCGGCCTCGCTTACGTTCGACTCCGCGTACCGCCGCATGCGGCGCGACGACCTCGATCCCGTCTACTACCTGACCGGCGACGAAGACATCCTCAAGGACGAGTTGATCTCGCTGCTCGCAGATCGGGTCGTAGAACCGGCCATGCGGGAGTTCAATCTGGATGTCCGGATGGCGGCCGATCTCGATGGCGAAGCGCTCCATGCGCTGGTCGAGACGCCACCCATGCTCGCCGAGCGGCGCATGGTCGTACTCCGACACGTCGACCAGTGGCGAAAGAACGCCAAGGTCTGGCAAGTCCTCGAGCGGTACTTGGACCAGCCGTCACCGACAACCCTGCTGGTCGTGACGGCGGCGGCCGGCGCAAAGGTGCACGCGCCGCTGACCAAGCGGGCGTCTCACATCGAGGTCGGGCCGCTTCGTCCGGAGCGCTTGGTGAGGTGGGTGACGAACAAGGCTGAGCGGGCAGGCATCACCCTAACAGGCGACGGAGCCGAGCACCTGATCGCCGCAGTGGGCGCGGATCTCGCCCAGTTGGGCATGGAGATCGACAAGCTCTCCGCGGCGTCGGATGGTCGCGAGGTCGGGGCCGACACGGTTGCCGACCTGGTGGGCGTCCGCCGCGGTGAAACCGCCGAGGATTGGGTGGTGGCCGTGCTCGATCGGGACATCGCGCGTGCGGCGAGGGCTGTCCGCCCCGTGCTCGGCGCCACGGGCAATACCGGCGTACGGCTTGTCACCATGCTGGGGACCGGCTTAGTCGGTGTCCGGATCGCCCGCAGCCTACTCGATGCCGGGCGCAAGGGCAAGGAACTCGAACGGGCTATCATGGAGCATCTGCGGACCGCTCGCCCGATCGGCCTCGGCGCGTGGGGAAACGTCGCGACCCGATGGGCACGCGCTGCGCAGCGATGGAGCGATCAGGAGTTGGACGCGGCCCTCCGGACCGCGCTGGAGGCCGATCGGGCCTTGAAGTCCACGACCATCGCAGACGAGGCCGGTATTCTGACCGATATGCTGCTCAGGATGAGCGCACGAGAGGCTGCATGAAGCAGGTGCTGCTGACAGTACTGTTGGGGTGTGCCGCCGCTCCACTGACGGCGCAGGAGGACTCGGTCCTCATGCGGGCCGTGCAGTTGGCAACGGAGGGACAGGGGGACTCGGCTCGTGCGCTGGTGGCACGCCGAATGGCGAGCCTCACGCCCGCCGACCCGGGATACGCCGAGGCACTGTACGCTGCCGGGCGCGTATCCGAGGATGTGGACCGCGCGATGAACTACTTCCGTCGGGTCAGCATCGAGTACGCCAACTCTGCGTGGGCCGACCAGGCACTACTGCGGCTGGCGCAGCTGTCCTTCGGCACCGGTGATGCCGCTGCCTCGGTACGGGCCGCGGAACGAATCATCTCCGACTACCCGCTGAGCCCAGTGCTGCCCGAGGCACAGTTCTGGGCCGGACGCGCGTTGCTCGAACTCGGCAACCCGCAGGACGGATGCTCCCGGCTCGGTGACGCCGAAGCCGGAGCAGCCGATAACATCGAACTGGCCAACCGGGCACGGTATCACCTGCAACGCTGTGCCGCCCTGGCACGGGGTGACTCGGCCGTGCAGGCTCCCGCTGCGGCACAGGGTACCGGCCGAGCCGTATACTCCGTGCAGGTGGCCGCCGTCGGGACGGCCGTCGCAGCCGATGAGCTGATGCGTTCCCTGCGTGCGTCCGGGTACGATACCCATGTCGTGCGGGCTCCCGACGGTCTGTTCAGAGTGCGGGTGGGCCGGTACACCGACCGCGCGCAGGCACAGCGAGTCGCGACCGAGCTCAAGACACGACTGTCTGGCAACCCGTTCGTCGTGGAGGAGCAGTGAGCCGGTCCGGCGGCAGCGTGCCCGGCGATACCCCCCTGATGCAGCAGTACCGCGAGATCAAGGCGCGGCACACCGACGCCGTGCTCTTCTTTCGCATGGGCGACTTCTACGAGATGTTCAACGAAGACGCCACCCTTGCTGCCCGTGAGCTCGGCCTCACTCTCACCAGCCGCAACAACGGAGGGGCTGCGGAAGTGCCGCTGGCGGGGGTGCCGGTGAAGGCGGCGGCAGAGTACCTCCGGCGCCTCGTCGAGCTCGGGCACCGCGTTGCGATCTGCGAGCAGGTCGAAGATCCCAAGCTCGCCAAGGGCATCGTGCGCCGCGAGGTCGTAGAGGTCGTCAGCCCGGGCGCGGTTCTGGGACATGACTGGCTGGACGGTGGCCGCAACAACTTCCTCACGGCTCTCCTTCCAGGCGAAGCGAGCGGCATCGCGGCGATCGACCTCTCGACCGGAGAGTTCGTGCTCGAGACCGTCGCGGCTGCGGACATCGAGGCCGCCGTGAGCCGCTACGATCCGCGGGAGATCGTCGTTCCCCCTGATACGGCCGTGCCGGCGTCACTCCGCGAGATCGTGTTGACAACGCGTGAGGCGTGGGATTTCGATCCTGCGCAGGCCGCCAGCGACTTGGCGCGTCACTTCGGTATGCAAGGTCTCGACGGTCTTGGGATCACGGCGCAAGATCGTCCCGCTGTCGGCGCGGCCGGCGCGCTCCTCAGGTATGCGGCTGAGCTGCAGCCTGCCGGGCTTCCGCAACTCGCCCACCCGCAGGTGCGGCGCAGTGGCGCGGCGATGCCCCTCGACGAGATGACCCGCCGCAACTTGGAACTGGTGGAGCCGATGCGGGCCGGCGAGCGAGGGGTCACCCTTCTCGAAGTGGTCGACCGGACGGTCACCGCGATGGGAACCCGCCTGGTCAGGCAGTGGTTGCTGGCACCGCTCAGGGAACCCGCGGCGATTCGGGCGCGTCACGACGCGGTGGAGGTTCTCGTCCGCGATCTGCGCGGGCGGGAGCGCTTGCGCGAAGCACTGGACGGCGTGCGCGATATCGAGCGCCTGGCAAGCCGCGCTGCGGCCCACCGCGCCAGCCCCCGGGACCTCGGAGGCCTGCGCGACTCGCTGGGACTACTGCCGGACGTGAAGGCGGCGCTCGACGGTCTTGCCACACGAGAGGCGAGCGCCGAACTGGAGCGAATCGCCGATACGTTTGACCTGCTTGCCGACCTTCGGGACCTGCTGGCTCGCACGTTGGTGGACGAACCGCCTACGGCGACGGGAGCGGGCGACTGCGTCCGCCCCGGCGCCGACCACGAGCTCGACGAGGTTCGGGAACTGCGAGACGGCGGCAAGCGCTACATCGCGGGCCTCCAGGCAAGCGAACGCGACCGGACCGGCATCCCCTCCTTGAAGGTCGGGTTCAACAAGGTCTTCGGCTACTACATCGAGGTCACCAAGACTCACCGAAATGCGGTCCCCGACCACTACGAGCGGCGGCAGACCCTGACCAACGCCGAGCGATACGTCACCCCGGAGCTCAAGGACTACGAAGCCCGTGTGCTCGGGGCCGAGGAGCGGCTGCACCAGCGGGAGCGCGAACTACTCGACGGGCTCTGCGACGCCGTCCGCAATCGGGTGAGCCGCGCACGACAGATGGCGCGTGCGATTGCCGCACTCGACGTGCTGGCCGGCTTCGCGGAGACGGCGGTGCGCCAACGGTACATCCGCCCTACGATGACGGAAGGCACGGAGTTGACACTCGGAGCGTGCAGGCATCCGGTCGTGGAGCGCATGCTGCCGCCGGGCAAGTTCATCCCCAACGACATCACCCTCGACCAGGCGAGCCGGGTCATCCTGCTGACCGGACCCAACATGGCCGGCAAGTCGACCATTCTGCGGCAGGCAGGTCTCGCCGTGATCCTGGCCCAAGCCGGGTGTTTCGTGCCGGCAGAGCGTGCGCAGCTGGGCGTGATCGACCGCGTATTCACCCGGGTCGGGGCGAGCGACAGCCTCGGCCGGGGGCAGTCAACGTTCATGGTGGAGATGAACGAGACGAGCGCCATCTTGCATGGCGCGTCGGACCACAGCCTCGTGTTGCTCGATGAGATCGGGCGCGGGACGGCCACCTTTGACGGCGTGGCCATTGCGTGGGCCGTCACCGAACACCTGCACGATCGCGTTGGGTGCAAGACGATCTTCGCAACTCATTACCACGAGCTGACCCAACTCACCGCGGAGCTGGCACACGCCCGGAACTTTAATGTTGCGGTGCGCGAGTCGGGCGACGACATCCTCTTCCTGCATCGACTCGAGCCGGGAGGAGCCGACCGCTCGTATGGAATCCACGTGGGGCGCCTGGCCGGGCTCCCACCTGACGTCGTCGCCCGCGCCTGGGAGATCCTCGCTCTATTGGAGGCCGGTCACCACCTCGCTGGCGAGACGCCCCCGAGCCGTCCCGACCCCGGGCAACTCACGCTGTTCCAGGCCGAGGAGCATCCGGTGCTCGAGGCTCTGCGCGGCCTCGATCCGGATCGCATGACGCCTCTCGAGGCACTCATGCACCTCGCCGAACTCCGTCGACGAATCGAGCGTTCCTGATGCGCCCACTTCTCATTCTGATCATGGTCGGGACCCTCGCCTGCTCGGGCAACGACGCGTCCTCCGACGACGGTGCAGCGATGCCGGGTGAGGAAGGATTCCAGCCTCCCGTTGCCACCAACCCGACTCCACCATTTGCGTACCCGGCCGACCTCTACCGCGAGGGAATCGAGGGCACCGTCATCCTGCGGCTGTTCATCGACGAAACGGGCGCGATAGTCCGCGACTCGACACAGATCGCCGAGGGCAGCGGGTATTTGCCTCTCGACTCTGCGGCGCTCGCCGGAGTCGTCGACCTCGAGTACGTCCCAGCGCTGCGAGACGGCGTGCCGATCGCCACCGTATTCCTGCAGCCCGTCCACTTCCGGCAGCCGGACAGCGGATCGTAGGATAGGTACCCACAGGCGCCGGCCGGCGGCGCGGCGCCGTGCCGTCCCACAAGGAGGGATCGTCGTGTCCGAACGCCACCGCCGCCCGTACGCAAACGTCCTGGAGACCGTCGGGTGGACGCCGCTCATCCGGTTGAACGCGGTGACCGCCGGCCTCAGGACTCCCGTGTACGGCAAGGCGGAGTTTTTCAATCCTGGGGGCTCGGTGAAGGACCGCATCGGACTCGCCATCATCGAGGATGCGGAGCGGAGCGGCCGGCTCCAGCCCGGCGGCACGGTTGTCGAGGGCACCTCGGGCAACACCGGAGTCGGACTCGCCCTCGCGGCAGCACTGAAGGGTTACCGGTGCGTCTTCACTCTCCCCGACAAGATGTCGCAAGAAAAGGTCCGACTGCTTCGAGCTTTCGGCGCCGAGGTCATCATCACGCCTACTGCCGTGCCGCCGGACCATCCCGAGAATTACGTGATGAAGGCGAGGTCCATCGCCGCCCAAATCCCGAACGCCGTTCTCGCCAACCAGTTCTATAACCAAGTGAACCCCGACGCCCACTATCAGACCACCGGGCCAGAGATCTGGGAGCAGACCGACGGACGCGTCACACACTTCGTGGGCGGCGCCGGGACCGGCGGTACCATGAGCGGTGCCGGCAAGTATCTCAAGGAGCGGAATCCCAACGTGCGGGTGATCGTCGCGGAGCCGGAAGGATCGGTCTTCGCGGAGTATCGTCGGACGGGGGCTGTACCCCAGGGTCAGCCGTACAAGGTCGAGGGCATCGGTGGCGACAAGATCCCGGAAACTCTGCATTTCGAGTACATCGACGAGTTCATCACGATCGGTGACCGAGAAGCCTTCCGTATGGCTCGCAGGATCACGCGCGAGGAAGGCCTCTTCGTCGGCGGCTCCACTGGGCTGATCGTCACTGCCGCACTGCAGATCGCGCGCGCGGTAAACGACCCCGAGGCCCTTGTGGTCGCGATCCTGTGCGATACCGGTGAGCGCTATCTGTCGAAGGTGTTCAACGACGAGTGGCTCCGGGAGAACCAACTGCTCGAGACGGAGCGGATCACCGCTGCCGGACTGCTCTCGGCCAAGGGCGAATCCGCACCGCGCCTCGTTACCGTCACCCCCGCGCAGACGGCCCGACAGGCATTGAATCTCATGGAGACGTACGACATCTCGCAGCTACCCGTCGTCGAGGACGGCCAGTGCGTGGGCGCAGTGAGCGAGGGCTCGCTCATGGCTCGTGCGATCGCGCAGCCATCGATCCTCGACCGGCAAGTACGTGAGATCGTCGAGTCGGCATATCCGGTGGTCGACGGCGACCTCCCGATCGAGCGGCTGTCCGAGCTTCTCTCTCGAGACACGCCCGCCGTACTCGTACGATCGGACCAGAAGCTCGTCGGGATCGTGACCCGGTACGACCTGCTGCACCACATGGCAGGCATTCGATGAACACCGCTCCTTCGGCCGCGCTTGCCCGACGGCAGCCAGGTCTGCACGCTCGCCAGCGATAGGGACACCCATGGCCCATTTTCTTCTGTCGGCGGAGGCCACATTCTCGGCTGCCCATACGCTCCCCGGCGTGCCGCGGTGTGAGCGAATGCATGGGCACAATTGGCGGGTGCGCATCACGGTCCGCGTGGACGCGACCGCACTCAATCGCTACGGGATGGGTGTAGACTTTCGGGTGATCGAACGGGCGACCCAGGATGCCGTTGCGGAATTCGACCATGCATACCTCAACGAGTTTGCCCCGTTCCACGAGCAGCCACCGACGGCAGAGCGCATGGCCGTGGTCGTGGAGGAGCGGGTGCGCGAGCGGCTCGCTCGAGAGGCCGCGGCGGCACGGATTGCGCAGGTGGACGTCTGGGAGCTACCGCAGTACCGGGTGAGCTACCGTCCCGACTGAGATGATCCGCATCGCCGTCCTCACTGGAGGTTCGACACCCGAGCGCGACGTCGCCCTCGCCGGGGCCGCGCAGGTCGTGGCCGCACTGCGCCGTAGGGGCTATGCGGTGACGGTGATCGATACCGTCACCGGAAGGTTGGATGCAGCCGCCGAAACCGAGCTGCTCGTCCCGTCAGTGGGCTCGGCTCCGCCGTCGGCGCAGCGCCTGGCGGACCTGGCAGCCGCCGAGTTGGGGGAGCGGCTATTGGATCTGCTTGCGCTCACCAGGGCCGATTTGACCTTCCCTGTCCTCCACGGCCGGCAGGGCGAAGGAGGAGAGATCCAGTCACTACTCGACCGCGCTGGCATCCTCTACGCTGGGAGCGGTCCGGCAGGGAGTGCGCTCGCCATGGACAAGCACCGTGCCAAGGAGCGGTTTCGTGCGGCCGGCGTGCCCACTGCGGACTGGGAACGCTGGCCAGCCGACCGCGCGGCGGTCGCGCGCTTGGGACTCCCGCTCATCGTGAAGCCTTCAAAGGTGGGTTCCACAGTCGGGCTCACGGTCGTACGCCATCCGGTAGACCTCGAAGCCGCCGTCGCGGAAGCGGCGCGGTACGACGACGAGGTCTTGCTGGAGGCCTTCGTTCCCGGTCGGGAATTCACGGTCGGGGTGCTCGGCGGGCGCGCACTCGCCGTGGGTGAGATCATCCCCAGCCACGAGATCTTCGACTACGAATGCAAGTACACGCCCGGCATGACGCAGGAGATCTTTCCTGCCGGCGTGCCTGCCGCACTGGCATTGGAGATGCAGGAACTCGCCGTACGCGTGCACAATGCGCTTGGACTGCGGGACTTCTCGCGTGTCGACTACCGGATCGGCGAGGACGGCGTGCCCCTGTGCCTGGAGGCGAACACATTGCCGGGACTCACCGGCACAAGCTTGCTGCCCCAATCGGCCGCGGCCATCGGCATCGCCTTCGACGATCTGGTCGACCGGATTTGCCAACTCGCGCTGGCGCGACGGGAACAAAGCGCCTGACAAGGGGATGTAAATTACGGATATGCGGTCCCAGGCTTCCTTCACGTTCACCCCGTGGGTCCGCGGACTGATCATCGCGAACTTCGTCGTCTTCTTCCTGAAGATGACGGTGTTCACGGGTCCGTGGCTGCTCGACGTGTTCGCCTTCCAGCCGGCGCGTGCGCTCACGCGCTGGTGGACTCCCGTCACATACATGTTCCTTCATGACGGCTTCCTGCACCTGCTGTTCAACATGCTGGTCTTGTTCGTGTTCGGACCCGCGGTCGAGGAGCGGATGGGAGGGCGCACGTTTGGGCTCTACTACTTCGTATGCGGGCTCGGTGGAGCGTTACTCTCGTTCGGCTTGATGCTCACGGCGTCATCCGTTGCCGTGATCGGTGCGTCCGGAGCGGTGTATGGCGTTGCGCTGGCCTACGCCATGTTCTGGCCTGACCGACCGATTCTCGTCTTTCCACTCCCCATGCCAGTGAAGGCGAAGTGGCTGGTCATCTTCCTCGTGGGCCTCAGCCTCTTCTCCGCTCTGTTCAGTAGCGGCAGCAACGTCGCCCACCTTGCACACCTCGGCGGATTCCTGTTCGGGTTCATCTTCGTGCGGGTAGAGGGCACCGTGCGCAATCGAGCCCGCGAGGCGTTTACCGTTCAGTCGATGGCGCATGTCGTGCCCAAGCGGCGCCCGCGTCCCCGGGAACACGCACAAGCCGCTGCGCCCGGACCGACGCCGCGGAGAGACGCATCGGTGTACGACGAGGTCGACCGGGTTCTGGACAAGATTTCGGAGAGCGGGATGGATAGCCTCACGCCCGACGAACGGCGGTTGCTCGACGACGTGAGCAAGCGGCTCCGCAGCAATTGAGCGGCGGGGGCCCGTGACACCTCGGATCACCGTGCGTCAGGGAGACATCACCTCCTTCGAGGGCGATGCCATCGTCAACGCGGCAAACAACCATCTCGTGCTTGGAGCCGGGGTGGCCGGTGCGATCCGCCGCGCGGGGGGGCCGGCAATCCAAGAGGAATGTGATCGCCACGGACCGATCCGCGTTGGCGGGGCGGCAATCACGGGTGCTGGGCATCTCCAGGTTCGCTGGGTCATCCACGCAGCTGCGATGGGCGACGAGCCCGTATCGGAAGACTCCATCTACGACAGTACCCGAGCGAGTCTGGCGCTCGCGGCACGCAACGGTGTGCGCCGCATCGCGTTCCCTGTCCTCGGGAGCGGGATCGGCGGGTTCGGGTTCGGCGAGGCGGCCAGCACCATGCGACGCGCGATAGAGGAATCCCCGGACGTCGATACCATCGAAGAGACCGTGTTCTACGGATTCCTCCCGGACCAGGCGGCGGAACTGGAGCGGATCATGGGGTAGCCGCAGTACTGCTCGCGACCGCGCTGCTCCAGCAGGGACCGCCGGATTCGCTCGTGGCGCAGGCGGAGCGCCTGCTTGCTGCCGGGGAGCTGAAGTCGGCCCGCAGTTTGCTCGAGCAGGAACTGCGCAACGATCCCTACGACCCGACGACGCTGACCTTGCTGGGACGGGTACATCTCGATTGGCCCGTCATCGGTCGCTGGGAGGCATTGCGACTCTTCCGCCGCGCCGCCGAGGCGGCTCCCCGCGATCCCGAGCCGTGGTACTGGAAGATCCGCGTCGGCAAGTTCCTCGGCAGTGCTGATGGCGAGTCGCTCATGCGCAGTGGCATTGTCGGCGTACTCGAGCGTGACCCCCGCCACCGCGATGTCTGGGACTACTGGGCCGGGATCTACCGCACGCCCGGATTCCTCGAATCCGTTGCCGACCTCCTGGGTGACTATCCGAACGACCGAGGCATCGTGTTGCGTCGGGCACAGCTGCTCACCGAGGGGGGGATATACGAGCGGGCCGACTCGCTCTTGCGCGTGCTGGGCGAGGCCGGCTGGGACGATGCGGGCATTTGGGCGCTCTCGGCCCAATCCCTCCTCGAACAAGGAGATACCACCGAGGGCCTGGTACGGTACCGTGAGGCGCTCGCGCGTGCCGACCGCGATTCCCTCGCGATCCTATGGCATCAGATCGCCCCGATCGCCTGGCCGAACGAGGACAGCCTCTACCAAGCATTGCCGCTGGAGGCACGACCCGAGTTCTTCCGCGCTTTCTGGGCACGGCGCGAGCCCGACCTGACCACCGAGCCCAACGAGCGGATTGTCGAGCACTTTTCGCGGCTGCGCCACGCGCGCCTCTACTATCGGCTGCGTCACCCGCAGTCGCGATTCCACTACTCGGCAGAGCGCCGCACGGTGCTCAGTTCACAGGCACCGCGCGTGCTCCAGGCGATCCTGGAGGATTCCGATCTCTTGGTCTCCGGTATCGTCCCGGGTCGCTCGCGGTTCGAGGACGAGATCCAGCGCGCCGGTTTGGGCGTCGACGTCAGGGACTTGCCGGAGCCCGACTCGGTGACGCGCTACCGGCGCTACGGGTTCGACGGCCGGGGATTGATCTACCTCCGATTCGGCGAACCCGATCGGCGTCTGATCTCGAACCGCTTCGGCGTCGAGGCGTGGGATTACGCGGTCGGCGGCACGGATGCCCGTGTGGTGTTCGCCCGCGCGAGTGCCGATGGTGGCGGCGACATGATCCTCTACCCGACCAGCGGGGCCGAGCTGCACAACAGCGCGATCATGCTCGAGACCGACGCATCGTCGATCCGGGCGACACGCGACCTACACGCCTGGGCTGCGTTCTTCCGGGGAGCGGTCTCGGGTGAGCAGCTCATGTATGTCGGGGTGGACGCCGACTCAAGTGCCACGGCCGTCTGGGACGAGCGGTGGGTCGAAATGCAGAGGCTGCGGGGACCAGGGCCGCACGTGCTCGTGCTCGTCCGGGGGCCATACACCCTCGGCGTCGACGCCATCGATGACGCGGGACGCGGACGGGTACGCGCGGAGATCGACGTGCCGCACCTGTGGAGTGGACGCCTCTCACTCTCCTCGCTCCTGATCGGTACCGCGGCGGACACCGCGTTCGAGCGCGACGATGTCGCTCGCGCCATGCCGGGCAACCGGCGCTTCTCGCGGTTGGAGCCCCTTGCGCTCTATGCCGAGATCTACGGTCTCTCGGCCGATCGCGGTGACATGAGCCGGTTCCAGGTACAGTACGCCTTCCTGCCCGAGGCCGGAGGGGACATGGTCTCACTGTCCTTCAACCGAACCGTGCGCGCCGGCCCGGTCATACCGGAGCGGGTCATTGTTCAGCCAGGCCGCATCCCACCCGGTCGCTATCGTCTACGTCTCACGGTGTGGGACGAGGTGAGACGGCGGATCGCGCAGTCTACCGTCGTGCCGTTCGAGCTGCGGTAGTCGGCCATCGCTTCCAACCAACGCGCCCGCTGAGCTGTATCGCCCGATAACACTGCGCGTCAGCATGTCAGGGTTGTCAGCGCCGTGCCCGCGAAACAAATTGGGTGCGCCTCCATGCTGATCAACCTCGTACCCGACTTCCTCGCTGCGCTCGACGCAGCCGACCCGCTGGAAGCCTACCGTCGGTACCTTGACGACCACCTCCCCGTCCTTTCCTCCTACTGGCACAACTACATCATCGATCTCGACAGTCCGCATGCAGAGGATGTGATCCACCGTGCGCTCCACGCCGACCGTCGTGATCTCCGTGCCTTGATGGAAGGCGTGGACCTCGCTGCCATGGCGAAGGACACGATGCGGCGCTGCGAGGACGCGTACGAGGTCGATCAGTCGTTCGACGTCTATCTCATGGTCGGCGTCGGTGGCGCCAATGCGGGTGAGTTGGTCGTCGGGGGACGCGGCATCGCGTTCGTGTGCCTCGAACACTTCACCGGTCGCCCCAACCATGAGTCCCTTGGCCTCGGCTTACGGCCCGAGTTGCTGTCGATCTGGATCGCTCATGAGATTGCACACACCGTGCGTTACACCTCTCGCTCGAGCCGCAGCGAGCTCGCACGTGTGATCGAGGAGATGAACGGCGCGTACGATTTCTGGGAGACGGGCAGCCGAGCGAGCCTGCGTGAACTGCTCGTCAACGAGGGTCTGGCCGTTTCCGCGTCTCGTGCCGTCGCGACGGGGTTCGAGCCGTGGGATTACCTCGGCTATCTGCGACGACAGTATCGGCGGCTTCGGCAGCTCGATGCGTTCCTCATGCACGTCGTCCTCTCCGACCTCGACCGCCGCGGACTCGGTCTCAGGCTGCGGTACCTCACCGGCGGGGCATCGGCCGCACAGCGCCTGGTCGGCGGCAGGGTGATTCCGGAGCGGTCCGGCTACTATGTCGGGGCCCGCATGGTAGAACGGCTGGTGGCGGAGCGCGGTATCGCCGCGGCACTGCGGGCGCCGGCACTGGAGTTCGCGGACGAGAGCGAGGGAGATCAGATCGAAGGCGTGCAGACCGCCTGATCCTCGCGCTCGTCCTCACTTTCCGATACAGAACTCCCCAAATACCCGATCGAGGACATCGTCGGTCGTGACGGCACCGATCACATCTTCGAGCGCCGCCACCGCGGCCTGCAGGTGTGATGCGGCAAAGGCCATCTCGACGCCGTTCGCTCGTGCCGTGCGGAACGCCTCGAGCTCATCCTGGGCCCGCTGCAACGCGCGTCGCTGGCGCTCGCGGGTCACGACCGGCTCTCTGACATCATCCGCGGAGAGCGCTGCAAACGCCTGTGCAGCAAGTGCCTGGCGCAGTGTCCCAAGCCCGTCACCGGTTACGATGGAAACGGCAATCCCCGGACCGCCCCTGGTCCTCACGAGATCGCATTTGGTCCGTGCCAGCACGACCGGTGTCGTGGCCTCTCCAACGAAGGTCTGTTCCTCTGGCTCGAGAGGTCGACCAGACTCGGCGCAGTACACGATCACGTCGGCGGCAACGAGGTATCGCCGGCTCACCTCGACGCCCAAGCGCTCGACCCTGTCCTCGGTACGCCTCAGGCCAGCGGTATCGATGAGTCGAAACGGGAAGCCATCGCACGACGCCGGTGCCTCGATGGCATCTCGCGTCGTCCCCGGGACCTCCGTGACGATCGCGCGCTCCGTGCCGAGGAGCGCGTTGAACAGCGACGACTTGCCCGCATTGGGGCGGCCTGCGATCACGGCAACTGCACCTTCCCGCAGGCGCTCGCCTTCGGTGGCCGTGCCCAACAGCCCACGCAATGCACTGGCGAGTTGGTCGAGCGCGGAGTCGATACGGTTCGCGCTCACGGGACCGTCATCCTCTTCGGGGAAGTCGATCTCGTAGGCGATGAGCGCCTCGACGTCGAGGACCCGCTGCCGCAACGCGTCAATGCGCCCCGAAAGGCCTCGCTCGAGTTGTGCGATCGCGGCCCGTCGCTGTCGTGGGGCAGTCGCGTCGACGAGATCGGCCACGGCCTCTGCCTGCAGGAGGTCGAGCTTGCCATGCAGAAGTGCCCGCCGGGTGAACTCACCCGGCGTCGCGAGGCGGCTACCTGCCTGCAGCGCAGCCGCCAGCACCTCAGCGGGGCCGAGCAGGCCGCCGTGAAGGGACAGCTCGACCATATCCTCGCCGGTGTAGGAGTGCGGAGCCCGATAGGTGACGTAGACGGCCTGGTCGAGCAGCTCGTTCGATTCCGGATGATGGACCCCGGCGACCCGCGCCGTGCGTGCGGGGTCTACGTGGAAGCCGGCGACGATGCGCGCGGCAACGGCGTGCGCGTCGCCACCAGAGAGTCGCAGGACGGCGATGGCCGAGCGGCCTGGGGGGGTGGCGAGGGCCGCAATGACGTCCGAGAGCATCAATCGCGTCTGCCGCGGTGTGGGCGGCCGCCTACTCCCGTTTGCCCATCCGCCGCAGTCGCTGTCTCGCGATGAGCCACTGCTGCGGGATGCTCGCGATGTTGCTCACCGCATAGTACAGGTTGAGGCCGGACGAGAGCTTGAGAAAGATGAAGGTCAGGAACGCCGGCATGATGTACAGCATCATCTTCGCCTGCGGGTTGGGCGGAACGCCCATCTGCCCAAGCTTCGACACGGCGAACATCGAGAGTCCCATGACGATCGGAATGATGAAGAACGGGTCTGCACGTGACAGGTCGGGCAGCCAGAGGAAGGGGACCCCCCGGAACTCGATCGTCACCCGGAAAACGAAGAAGAGGGCGAACAGGACCGGCATGGGGATGAGCATGGGGAGACAACCGCCGAGCGGGTTCACCCCGTGCTCCTTATACAGCTTCATGACCTCCTGCTGCATCTTCTGCGGGTCCTGCTTGTAGCGCTCCTGCACGGCCTTGATCTCGGGCTGAATGGCCTGCATGGCCATCGAGGAGCGCATCGCCTTCTGGTTGAGTGGCCAGAGCACGATCCGCACCGCGATCCCGAACAGGATCAGAACCCAGCCGTAACCCATGTTGAGGTTCTCGTGCATCCACAGGAGGATGACCACGATCATGTTGGCGAATGGCTGGATGATGGGCTTGAAGATCCAACCATAGCTGTTCACATCGGTCAGGTCGTTGCCGATACGACGCAGGCGCTTGTACTCCTGCGGACCGACAAACACCGAAAACGAGAAGCGGCCGCCGGGTGCCGGCAGCGAGGCCACGACGTCGGTGCGGACGGCGTTGCCGTCGATGCGCTCGCCGCCGACCGCAATGGCTCCCCCGAGCTGCGGCTGACCCTCCTCGACCGTGAGCACGGTGGCGAGGAAGTACTTCGACTTCAGAGCCACCCAATCAAAAGGCCCTTCGAGCGCTCGCACCTCTCCCGGATCAAGCGAGCGGAAATTCAACTGCTCGGCACCGTTCTGACCTGTCACGACGGCGTACGACCGGAAGTCGTCGGCGCTGTCGGCTTCGACCGGCGCGAGGCGTGGACCGAGCCCGAGGAGCACGAGACCACCCTGAGCGGTTCCGGTCACGCGGCCCTCGACGTCGAACAGGTACTGCTCCGGGCCAAAGACATAGGTCAACTCGAGACCGAGGCCACCGCGCTGGCCCCGCAACTCAAGTCTCGTGCCCTCCCGCTCGACGGGGAGCACGGTGTCTGAGGGCTCCAGGTCGAAGTCGGCGAGCCTCAGAGTGTCCCCACCAACCACGAGGGTGTACTCGAGGAAGCGTGAGGACGGGGGGACGATCTCTGCGACGCCGGAATCCCCCGCGGCGAACGTGCGATACTCCCGTAACGCGGCACCGGTCAGCTGCCCGCCCCGCGTGGAGAACTCGTAGCGGTAGAGCGGAGACTCGACCGCGACCGTCCGCGGCAACGGTGCCGGGCTCATGGCTGGCTCGTCGGGCACGGGCACGGGGCTTGGAGCAGGCGGCGTTTCCGGAACTACCTCGACGGGGGCTGGCTGTTGAACCACGACGGTTTCCGGCGCCGCGGCAGCTGAGTCGACGAGAGCACCTGGGGGTTCCGTCGCTGGCCGCGGGGACAGTAGCGCCGGGAGCACGGCGACGATCAGCATCAGGCCGATCGCGAGAAGCGTTCGTCGGTCCATTCAGCTCTCCGTCACGGCACGGGATCGAAGCCGCCGGGGTGAAATGGGTGGCAGCGTAGAATACGGCGCATGCCGAGCCA
>JBDHDN010000004.1:0-35303 GCA_039591485.1 Gemmatimonadota bacterium | reverse complement strand
CAACGCGATCAGGGGCGTATGGATGCGGAACGGCCGCTCGCCTTCCACACCGGCCCGCGTGCCGAGGTTTGCCACCCGTGTGAACGCCGCTACGAAGTCGGGGCGACAGTCGGGGTATCCGCTGTAATCGAGGGCGTTCACACCGAGAAAGATGTCCGTCGCGTCGATCGATTCGGCGAATGCCAGGGCCAGTGATAGGAACACCGTATTCCGCGCCGGGACGTACGTAATCGGGATGCCTTGGCCGATCTCGCGGTCGCTGCGGTCCTTCGGCACCGGGATATCGTCGGTCAACGCCGACCCACCGAAAGACCGGAGGTCGATCGTGGCGACGACGTGTTGGGTCACCCCCATCTGGGATGCGACGCGGCGGGCAGCGTCGATCTCCACGACATGCCGCTGCCCGTACTGAAGCGTCAGCGCGTACACGTCGTAGCCCTCCACCTGTGCGATGGCCAGGGTCGTGGTCGAGTCGAGGCCGCCGCTCAGCAGCACGACGGCGCGGCGTCGATCGGGCGGGCGCTCCGCCGGTCTGGCTGTCATCTATGCCGTGCGCGCGGCCGTCGCGACGATCGCGATGCCTCCCCGGATCTGCTGGGTCACCTGCACGGTCACACGCCTTGGCGCAATGGCGTACACGACGTCGTCGGCGATGCGTGCCGCGACCGTCTCGACGAACGCCGGTTCGTCCCGGTACGACCACAGGTAGTACTTGAGCGCCCGCGACTCGATGCACCGCTCGGCCGGCTCGTACTCGATGGTCACCGTGCCGAAGTCAGGCTGGCCGGTCTTTGGGCACACTGACGTGAACTCCGTTCCCGTCATCGTGACCGCCTGCACGTCAGGCGCCGGGAATGCAGAGCTCTTCAGGTAGTCGCGGGCCTCGTCCGGGCCAGCCGGTTTCGGCAACGGCCCGCGTTCGGGGACGGGATTCGATTGAGGGCTCATGCTCGCAAGCTAGTCACGGGCGCCCGCCGGAAAAACAGGCCGGCCCCGGAAAACCGCTCCGGAGCCGGCTGCGCCCACGCGATCTCGGCCTTCAGTCTACTGCCGTACGATCTCGATCGGCTGGAAAACACGGAAGTCGGGATACTCCGTGTTGCCTTGGGCTCCCTTGCCACCCTGCAGTACGAGATAGAACCCGATCCACGTCGAGCCGCCCACGGCCGGGACATAGAAGTCATATCCATCCGGATCGACCACGCATGACGGATTCTCTGGACCCGGCAAGCAGCGCGCAAACTCGTATACGGTGGCCGTCGGGTCGTCGAGCGGTGCGTACACGGCACCGTCATCGTGCGCCAGGAGATTTTGCACGGGATCCGACACACCGCATTCGGCCTGCTTGCTGCTACCTGTGCAGTCGTCGGATACGTGCCAGTCGTCGATCAACCACTGGTTGTAGGTGGGCGACTTCTTGTCGGAGTCACGCGCGATGAACCACATGTCGTCGCCGATCTCCGGGACCGCCGGGAACGTGTCGGGATTCGTGGGCTCAAACACATCGGTGAACCGACTCTCCAACTGATCCACGAATGCCACGCGCAGCTCGTTCTGCAGATCCTCAGATGCAGGAACCTCGAGAGCGAAATAGACGTTGTCGCAGTCGTTCGTCACGTAGAGGTAGGCGATGTCCGAGTCCGAGCCGGAGATGTTGATCGCGATGGGAATCCCAGCCCCGTACTCGGCATCGACGTATCGCGTGTCCAGCACACTCGATTTGTCGGAGCACACCGAGACGTCGAATTTCACCCGTGGCGCCCGCAGTGGCAGGGCGATGTTGCCGACATGGTCCTGGTAGGTCCCCTCGGCATTTGGCGGTGCGAGCGTGACAGACTGTAGGTCCGGGTGAACGCCGACGCCGAAGCCGCTCCCCGAAGCCGTGTACAGTCCTCCGCTGTTCGGAAGCGTCCATGGCACGAACGCGATCCCATTCGCGTCGGTGTCATCTTTCCCGATGAGCGTGTTGGAGGACTCGTCCCAAAACGTCACCGTTGCACCGGCGACGTTCTCCTGCGTGCTCGCGCAATCACCCGTCGACGAGCCGACACACTCGACTTCGTTCACGACTCGGACCGCTGGATACACTGCTCCACCCGGCGATGCCGAAACCGGATCCTCCCAGGAACCGACCGGAGCACCGGTCGCGTCTACGAGGAGCCGCTCGGTAATCATGGACGGGAGGGCCCAAACTGCCCGGTACTCGTAGACGGTGACCGTCTCATGACTGGTCGTCGTCGGGCCCGACGTGAGGTGCATGCTGCTGCATGACGGCGCCATGTCACCGCCGTCGAAGCCTGATACTGCATCGCCGCACGCCTCTGAGCTACCGCCTCCGAAGCCAGCATGAGCGGCCGTCAACGCCGGCGGGTCGACGAATGGCAGGAGCGTCCTCAGCCCCTGCCGGGCGTAGAACTGCACCTTTTCACCAAGCGACGCGTCCGCGGCGAGCGTCTGCGACTGGTCACATGCTAACTCGAACGGCCGTGTCGGCAGGGCGTAGACGTCGAGGCGGCCGTCGCTGTCACCGTCGACGAGGTCCTCGATGTGGAGCAGCACGCGCTCATCACTGATCGTCGGGATATCGGTATCGCGGCACGCCGCATACACGATTCCCCCCGTGTTCCCACCGCTGATGCCCGTCCATCCTTCACCGTAACTCCGCACGTTCAGGCACCCGTAGTACTGCGGGATGTCGATGCCGAGGTACTCCACCGACACCGTGTCGCCGTTGGGCGCCGTGTTGTAGCTCGTACACTCGACGTACCGAATCTCGAAGGTCACCAGCCCCGGGAGTGTCCCGGAAGGCACGTCGATGCCGCACTGGGGGTTGTCGCACTTCGCCGTGCCCCCGCCGGCATCGAAGGTCGCGACGGTGCAGTCAATCACGCCCGGCTCCGAGCACAGGCTCCTGCTGCTGAGCCAGAACTTGATGGGAATGTTGCTCCCGCTGTTGAACAGATAGGGCTTGCCAGCCGGGTTGTTGGGGTCGTTTGTGTCGTCGGGTTGCACGTCGCGCCAGCCGACTAGCCGATCGCCCCCGGCCAGCTTCACAAACACGCACAGCCGATAGATCTCGCCCGTCGTCAGATCGTCATCGCTCGTCTTCCACCCGTACTCGTAGAAGGTACCGTCGCTGCTGACCGTGGGCACAAACGTGTTCTTCGGGCCCGTGCCGTTCGCGCCCGCGACGCAGGCGTGGGGTGTCCCGTTCTCCTCGATGACCAGCTGGTCCCTCTCCCACAACTGGATATACGGCATGAGGTTCGTGTTGAGCGATGCGCCCGACACCAGGGGATCGTCCACGAGCGGTTTCAGGAAGGAAAAGAACTCGTCGACGAAGCCGTACGAAGAATCCGGACCCGTGATTGCGATGTTCGGCTGTCCAACCTCGGGCTCCTGGCCCACGGGTTGCATTGCGTTCTCACAGGCCGTGAGGAGCACGACTCCGAACGCCACTGCCAGCAGTCGCTTCATGGCTTACCAATTCCTTTGCAGGCGCCAGGGGCGCCGGTTGTCATGAACACAGTCGAAGACACACCCGGCTCTCTCGTGCCCGGAGGGATGCTGCGTTTCGCACGAGCACCGGAGCGACCCGGATCCAGCGAGCCGGGCGCCCGTCGACCTCAATTGTGACAAAAGTCACCGCAATTCTCGCACCGCTGGAGGTAAGGCGAATCACGAAGGGTCCACGATGCTGACGGCCGGTTTCCCTCTCCAAGTGGGCACTATCAGCACGAACTTCAGCAGTCACCACCGGACATACCGATGCGACGCGGCAAATATGGGACAGAAAGTGTCGGAAATCAACAACAGGTTTGCGTTCCAACACTTGCAGCGCGCAAGGAAGGGCTCAGCAGCGGCCCTCAGCCAACGCCTAGTTCTCTCCAGCGGGGATTGTCACGCAGGCTGCGCCACCACCAGTTGCCGAGCAGCAGGCTGAAGTCGTGGGAGGGGTTGGCGGCGGTGAACTCCTTGAGCAGGTCGATGGCGCGGTCCGGTTCACCGGCGAGGGTGCGCATGTACGCCTCGCGCGCGTACAACTCTAAGCCCGCATCGAACTCACGACTCACGGTGGCATGGGCCGAATCGAGCACGGCGCGGGCGCTATCCACCAACCCCGCGCGCCCGAGCACACCTCCCACGACCAGATGCGCTTCGACGCGCCGCTGGCGGCTGCGCGTCAGCGTATCGATGCTGGCCTTGAATCCCCACGCCGAGTCCACATCGGGCTGAACCAAGGGGGTCGCCATCAACCACAGTTGGCACAGCGTAAACTGCGAGTTGTCGGGGAACCGGCGATACCCCTCGAGGCACCAGCGGCGCGCCTGGTCAAGAGACTCGCGATCGGCGTGCGTCCAGAACAGCGTCCCGAGGATGCCGGCCGCATTCGCGAGGTACGCGTCCGCCTCGTATGCTCGGGCGGCGAGTAACTGGGCACCGGCCACATCCGGGATCGGCAGGTAGTAGTACAGATCGCTCAGCATTACCAAAGCGGGCACGAGCGCCGGGTCGGCTGCGACGCCATCGCGTACGGTCTCAAGATCCTCCCGCGCATGCGCCAACAACTGGGCCTGCTGTTCAGGATCGGTCAAGACTTCGAGCCGCCAGTAGTGGAACCGAGCGGTGCCGCGCAGCGCTAGCGCCCGCAGGTTGGGTAGGCGCGGGTCCTTGCTCAGCGCGGTTTCCGCATGGGTCACCGCCGAGTCCAGCCAGGGCGCTCCGGAAAGTCCCCGCTCGAAGTACCGCGCTCGCTCGTAGGCTATCCAGCCTCGATCTATCGTAGGCTGAGTCCACTCGGGATCCTCGGCTTCCGCAAGCTGAAGCAGGGAATCGGCGCGGGCCAGACTGCCGATTGCTTCCAATGAATCGCTTCCATCCGCCTCCTCGGCCTGCTTGCGCAGCCGCTCCGCCCGCTGGACCAGCGTCCAGGCAGCGGTACTGTTCGTACCCAATGCCAGCTCGCGGACCTCGATCTCCTCGCCCACCTCCTGGCGCAGGAAACGGGTGATCATCTCGACCAGGTCGTCGAGCCCGCTCAGCACGCTGTCCGCGCGGACCGTGCGGTTGGCCCGCCTGCCCAGGTCCGCCCCGCTCTCGCCGTCGTAGACCCGCGCCGTCACCTGGATCTGGTCGCCGACCCGGTCGACAGTCCCGCCGACGATCGTGCCGGCACTCAGTGCTCGCGCCACGCTGTCGGCCGAGATCGCGGGATCGCGGAAGGGAGCCACACCGTTGCGGGAGATGACCTTCAGGACCGGCACCGTCTGGAGCCGCGCGATGAGCCCTTCGGTGAGACCATCGGCGACGTACTGCAGATCGCCACCGGTCGCATCCTCGAAATACCGGACCGCCACGTCCTTTGGATCGAGCCCGCCGGCGAGAACCGGCGGTGGACCGGACGTGCCGGCGAAGAACACCTGCCACGCGCCGATCCCGATTGCCACCGCCCCGAGCGCAACGACCGCCGGAACGAGCGCTCGCTTCCAATACGGCTCCGGCACCACCGGCTGGCTTATCCGCGTGGTCGCCCGGGTCATCCGAAGCTTCGGCGCCCCGCCCGACTCGACCGCGTTGAGTGCCTCGATCATCTCCTGCGCCGTGCGGAACCGGTCGGCCGGGGTCTTGGCCATCGCGCAGAAGACGATGTCCTCGAGCTCGGGCATGATCGACTGCCGCATGATGCTCGGCGGGGGCACCTGATCCATGGTGTGGCGCGCCATGATCGCCTGCGCATTGGGGCCGGTGAAGGGCACCTGCCCCACGAGCATCTCGTACAGCATGCAGCCAAGCGCGTATAGATCGGTCCGTCCGTCGAGATCCGGATCACCCGCGGCCTGCTCCGGGCTCATGTAGGCCGGCGTGCCGATCGCCGTTCCGGTCTGCGTCACCTCCGAGCCGCCGGCTGCGCTCACGGCCTTTGCAATGCCGAAGTCGGCCACGATCGCGTGGCCACCCGACATCATCACGTTCTCCGGCTTGATGTCGCGATGGATCAGACCGTAGGCGTGCGCGTGTCCGAGCGCGCCCGCCACCTCCTTGGTGATCCGGATCGCCTCCTCGAGCGAGAGCTGCTTCTCACGATCGACGAGATCGGCGAGCGACTCGCCTTCGACGAACGGCATCACATAGTACAGCAGCCCCTCGGCCTCCCCCGAGTCGTACAGAGGCAGGATATGGGGATGTTGCAGTTTGGCCGTGATGGCGATCTCCCGGAGGAACCGCTCGGCGCCGAGCGACGCCGCCAGGTCGGGCCGGAGCACCTTGACCGCCACCTGCCGGTCGTGCTTGATGTCCCGCGCCAAGTACACGAGCGCCATTCCGCCCTCGCCGAGCGGCCCTTCGATCTCATACTTGTCGGCCAGCGAAGCCGTGAGGCGTTCCTGGATGTCGTCCATGCAATCGCCTGGCAGTGATTCGGTCAGGGTGGCACGGCCACGGGGTGCGGCTTCGGTGATAAAACAGGGGGCGAGGCAGGCCGCCCGTCAAGGGCGGGGTAAGGCGTGCCCCAAACGCGTACGCACCCGCGTCACCGCCACGGCGGCGCGGGTGCGGAGCGGTCGATACCGCCGAGTTCGGCGGCGGGCTAGCCTTCGGCTTCCTGCTTCGGGGTCGCGGCCTTCACGAACATGCGATAGACGAAGTAGGCAGCCAGCACCAGCAGGCCGATCTTCACCGCCATCCACAGCAATCCAAGAATGCCGGCCAGCATGGGCAGGATGAATGCCCACACGAGCTGCCAGATGACGTAGCCGCCAACACCGACCGCGCCGACAATCAGCAATGGTCGCAACATAGAGAACTCCTCGCAGACGTTCGTCGCCTCTCGCCTCACTACGCACCGGCGGGACGGCGGTTTCGCCCCGGGGCACGGCTGCGGGGAATCCACGCCTCGCCGTGCCTGCAAGCCCTTATCTTGTAAGTACATGGGGCTCACCAGCGGGGAACCCGGGGGCTGACCCGGCCGCGGAGGGCCACTCTCACCCCCACCCGTGTGGAGAGTGGGTCCGCGGAGGACGCACGGACCTCGACACTCCCCAGGTCAACCAGGCCCTCCGAGAACACCTCCACGAGCGGAACAGGTGTGTGGTGTTCATCACGGCAGATGCGGCTGCAATGAAGCAGATACTTGTGAGCGGCGAGCCGACGCCCATCACCTACCCGGGCGCGACGTCGGCTGTGCAGATTGCCGAAGACCGGGAGAGGGCAAGCTATCACGAGCATGAGCATCAAACGCGTCTTCGCGCGGTGAGCATCGAAGGATTGCCCCCACGTGAGCGACGCCACCAACCGCTGCTCGACGACCTGGGTGAGGCGATTGTCGAGGGGAGAGACGCGGCGGACTTCCTGTGGCAGCTCCCGGACGACAGCTCGACCCGAGCTCGTCTTCGTGAGCTGATCGCACTGATCCGGGACCGCTCGGCCGCGAGGGGTCGGCGGGAGATGCCGGTGATCTGCGAAGAGATGCTGACCGCGCTCAAAGCCTCACCGAGCCCGCAGCAGGTGGATCTACTGCACGTCGGGTTCGACCGACTCTACAAGCTGTGGGCAGCGGCCAAATCGGGTTTGCTGTAGAGGCCATCGAATGGGACGAAACGGGCGCCGGATGGTAGGCAACCGGTGCCCGTTGTCTGTCGCTCCGCGACGATCGAGCACACAGTCGTTTCGGCTGGCTTCGAGGTCGTCCAGCAATCGGGTTAGGCGTGCGAAGTTGCCGCTGCGGGAAGCCACACCGTGAACCGACTGCCGGACCCGGGCTCGCTGACGACCGTGATCGAGCCGTCCTGTAGCTCCGCGTACAGCTTAGCGATCGTGAGCCCCAGTCCAGCACCACCGTGGGCTCGACTGCGGGAGGGCTCCACCCGATAGAACCGATCGAACAGGTACTCTAAACTCGCTGCCGGAATCCCCTCCCCCGTATCCTCCACGGCGATGCCCGCACGCCCAGGCTCCGTCACAACTCGGAAGGCGATGTGCCCGCGCCGGGTGTGTCGTGCCGCGTTCGAGGCCAGGTTCAGCAGGATCTGCCGCGTGCAGTGGACGTCCCCGACGGCCTCTACGTCACCGTCCGTATGAACCTCCACGGCCGCGTCACGGCCGTCGACCATCGCCTCGGTGATCTCGGCGACCTCCCGCGCCACAGCAGCAAGCACAAATGGCTTTCGCTCGACGGGTACCTGCTGGTTTTCCCCGCGCGCAATGAGCAGCAGGTCTTCGACCATGCGTACGGTGCGCTCGATTTCCTCGTTCATCGCAGAGAGGGTCTCGGAGATCGCCTCGGGAGACCGCTGGGCATCGAGCGCCCACTGCGCCCGCGCCCGCAGGTGCGTGAGCGGTGTCCGCAGCTCGTGACTCGCGTCCGCGGTGAATGCCTCGAGTGCCAAGTGCGCCCGTTCGACCCGCGCGATCATGCGATTGACGGTGTCGGCGATCTCCGTGATCTCCGCCGTGCCGGTCGGAGCGCGGACGCGCCGACTCAGATCTTCCGGCCCTATCGCCTGCAGCTCGGTTCGCATGCGGTCGATGGGCAGGAGCGCAGCCCGCACCGAGCGGCGTGCCACGAGTCTCGACGTCAGAGCCGCCAGCGGGAGCAGCAAGAGCGCAGCTGCGCCCACGCCGGTGATCGCGATGAGTTGCGGACCGCGGCTCTCCGCGACGAAGACGTCGAACTCTCCGCTCCTGCGATGCAGTATCCGATACGTCCACCGTGCACCGCCGGTGACTGCCCCCGCGATCTCCTCGCGCATCTCGTCAACGCCTGCATCGGACGACATCGTCTCGATGCGCTGTGCCGGCATGTCGGGCGTGAGAAAGTAGACCGAGCGGCCGCCGTCCCCGCTCACGCCGGTGCGGGTGATGACGAAGTGGGCGCCCATACCGATCAGTTGCTCCACGAGCTTGCTCGACGGAACGCTGGAGCGCTCGCCGCCGGGATCGGCATACAGCACAAGCAGTGACTCGACGATGTCGGCCGTGCGGGAGAGCGACCGTCCGAGCGACAGCTCGCTCAACACCCCGAACACAGCCGTGACCACGACGGCGTACAAGACCAGCGCGGTCCACGCGAGGCGGGTGAACCGGGCGACGAGGTCCCGACCGAGGTGTCGCTCGCTCATCCGCCCTCCAGCCGGTACCCGACCCCGCGCACCGTCTTGATCCTGGTCCGGGTCGCCGTCCCGCCGAGCTTCTTGCGGAGATAGTTGACGTACACGTCGACGACGTTCGTTCCCGGATCGAATTGGTAGTTCCACACCGCCTCCGCAATCCGAGCCCGTGACATCGTCCGCCCGGCGTTCTTGGCCAGGAATGCCAGCAACGAGTACTCACGAGGCGTGAGGTCCACCATTCGCTCGCCTGCGCGGACCTGCCGGGCAAGGGGATCGACGATGAGGTCACCGATCCGGAGCGTGGCATCCTGCTGCCGGATCTCCGCTCGGCGGATCAGTGCCTGCACCCGCGCCAGCAACTCGGGCAGATCAAAGGGCTTGGTCAAATAATCGTCGGCACCGCCTTCCAGCCCTCGTACTCGCGCTTCCAGCTCATTGCGCGCGGTCAGGAGCAGAACCGGCGTCGTATCCCGACCGGTCCTGAGATCGGAGAGAACCGTGAAGCCGTCACGCCCTGGCAACATGACATCGAGCACGATGCAGTCGAACGACGACCGGGCAGTCGCTGCCAGTGCCGCATCTCCCGAGTCGGCCTCCTCGACCACGTATCCCTCCTCGCGGAACGCCTTCCTGAGAAAGCCCCGGAGATTGCGGTCATCTTCGACGATGAGGAGGCGCTTCATCGGCAGCCGGCCCTGGGGGGCGGAACGGGAGGAGACGGGTACCCCGCCTCCTCCCAGGTCTGATCGCTACTGTACCCGCTGGATTGTGACGGATGCGACCGGATACGTCCAGCCGTGCTCGGCGGGGTCCAGATCGGCACCACCAACAATACCTGGATGCGGCTGCACGGTTCCGCCCTCAGCGGTCCGGGCATTCTCGGCGGTCTCCCCGGTGGTTGGACCGATAGCGAAGCAGGGCGGCACGATCGACGCCAGCGATTCCTCGTTGACCTCAGTGCCGGCGTCATAAGCCATGGGCGTGTAGGACACAGGCTGGAATCCTCCCGGCAGCTTCACCCCGTCGAGCCCGACGAACCCATCGTTCGTGCAGATCAGCATGACGGCGCCCGAGAGTCGGTTGGCGTTGGCGCGAGCCTCGATCGTGAAGGTGTAGCTCGAACCGCCGGGACCACCCAGGCGGTGGATCGGTGCATCGACTGTTGCCACATCCGCGAGGCCGGAAGCCCCGCTGAGCATGGACACCGCGGTCGACGGATCGCCGTTCTCAGCGATCCGTCGCAGCCCCTCCGACGCCGCGCCGCCGACCATGAAGAGCGACTCCCGGGCGGTGTGTGTGACGAACACGCCCGGCGAGAAGGGCTGGCCGGTGGTGAGATTCTCGATCGTTACCTCGTAGACGCGAGCCGCGTCGTCCGAGGCATTGCCGACGCCCGCCGAGGCGCCAAGCAGCGGACCTGTCTGGGGCTCGGTGTCGGTGCACGCCACGGCCAGTAGAGCCAGGGCGATCGTGGGGAGGTTGCGCATGAACGGACTCCTCTCGGTTGAATGATCTCGCGATCGGCTCCGGCGCCGATCGATCACTGCAACCGGGATAACCGAGAGAACGCTGCGCGGTTCGGATTCTTAGAGTCTTCTCACGCTCCTCTCACCACGCGGCACGGCCGGCAGCGACGAGAGCGTCAGTCCCGCCGACGGACCGCGCCGCCTTGGGTACGGCGAGACGGATTAGAGGCGCGTGACGCGAATCAGATCGCGGTTAACAGCGTCAGCAGTTCCCGCTGCTGCGCGGAATCGAGTCGGCCGAGCCCGAGGCGCATGGCGTCGGCAACCGGTTCGGCCAGCCGGTCGACCAAGTCTTGGCCGTCGACCGTAAGAGCACACAACACCTGACGCCGGTCACCGTGCCCCCGTCGGCGAGTCACCCAGCCCCGCGACTCGAGCCGGTCCATCATGCGGGTGATACCTGGTGCGTGCTCGATCAACTGGCGGCCCGCCTCGAGTGTCGGCAGCCCATCAGGCCCTGCCGCTCGAAGGACGAGGAGCACCGAGTACTGTGCCAGGGTAATGCCCTGCGCCGCGAGCGGCTCGGCAAGGCTACGTCGGACTCTATCCGCCGCGGCAAGCAGCGCCATGGTCGCACGGGCGCTGAGTTCCACAGCCGTCTGAGGGGCCGCTGCTGATGGGGAGCAATCGAAAGCGGTTGGTTCGGCTCGCATTGACCACCCACGCTACCTGCGACTGGATGTCATGTCAACTATTGACTACGTGTAGTAGATGTGAGCGATGCGCGTTCGCGGCCACGTGCCCCAACCTCGCACCCGCCAGCACCCCAAACCGACGGGCAGCTTGACGCCTGCCGCACCGGACGTTTGCATATCGGCTCATCCGCGGGTACACAGCACGGCTTCCGACAACTGCCTGGGAAGGGAATAGGGATACGATGACGCTCTCGGGAACACTCCGGCCCGTCGATCGTCTCATGGTGCTCTTCAACGTCGGCTTCGGTGTACTCTGGCTTGCCGGGCTTGGCCGTGTACCCGCTGCTCCGTGGCTGGTGTTCGGCCACGCCGCCAGCGTTTTGCTCGCGTGGCTGGCCGGGCGTCTCGGCCCCGGCGCCTCTCCCATCGGGCGAGGCCTGCGTGAGCTCTATCCCATCGTGCTGATCTCGCTCTACTGGCTCGAGATGGGCCTCGTGCGGCATGGCTTCCATGACGGGACGTACGACGCCGTTATCGCCGTGGCCGACCAGTGGATGTCCGGCGGTACGCACCTGCAGCTGCTATGGATGCCGGCGATGCCGTGGGTGTGGTTCAGCGAAATGATGTACGCGGTGTACTGGCTCTACTACCCGATGGTATTCGGCGCGCCTCTGACACTGCTCTTGTGGCGGCGGCCCTCGCTCCAGCCCTTCGTGTTCCGCGTGACACTGGCGTATGTGGCGTGCTATGTATCGTACGCCATCTTCCCAGTGGACGGCCCGAGTCACACCATGGAGAAGTTCGCGGGGCCGCACATGGAGGGATTCTTCTACAATCTGGTCGTGTCGGGAACTCACGCTGCCGACTCGATGGGTACTGCGTTCCCCAGCTCCCACGTCGTGGGTGCCGTGACCGCTGCGCTGATCGCGGTCCAGTGGTTCAGCCGTCCCTGGGCAGTCGTGTTTCTCCTCGGCGCACTCGGTGTAGCACTCTCGACGGTGTACACGCAGAGCCACTTTGCGATCGACTCGGTGATCGGCATCGTCTTCGCGGTGGTGCTGTACTACGCGGTGGCTCCGGCGCTCGAGCGGTTGTTCGGGGGTGAACCGGCGCCGATACCAGCGGTCGCCGCCTCCGCTCCTTCCTCACCCGCCGGCAGCGCCTGACGCTGCGCGACGTTGCGCGGCACGGGGTAACCTAGGGAGGATCTCCGAGCGGAAAGACGTCGAGGTCCGACGCGGAGACGACGGGGCCAGGATACCCCGCACGTACCTCACGTACCAGCTCCGCGTCGCTCGTCCCCCAGTAGAGCTGATGGTACAGCACGAGCAGCCGCGGACCGGCCCTGCGAGCGAGTGCGGCTAGCTCGGCACTTCCGGTGTGGGCGCTCGCATGGTAACGCTGCCAGTCGGCGGCTCGCCTGGCAAATCCGGCGTCCGAGTACACCTCGTGCACCAGGATGCCGCAGCCGTCGCAGGCCGCGGCGACGGCATCCGTCGGACGCGTGTCCCCGGAGATGACGATCGATCGGCCCCCGACGACGAACCGGTACCCGAGGGCCAGGGGCCACTCCTCGTGTGCGACGGCGAAGGCCTGCACGGTCACGTTGGAGTCGCGGTACACCTCTCCGGCCCCTATCTCGTGCACGTTCGCGTGCTGGCCCGTGGTGTTTTGCGGCTGCAATCCGTCGACGCGACGGCGGACATCCTCCTCGTACGCGGCGAGCAGGTTGTCCACCATGTGCCGAGTGCCGGGCGGGCCGAATACCTCCAGCGGCGCTTCCCGCTCCAGGACCCACGGGGTCAGGAGGAGATCGGGAAGACCGAGCGTGTGATCGCTGTGGAGGTGCGTGAGGAAGACCCGCTCGAGCCGGGAGGCCTCGAGCGCTGTGATCCCCCGTGCGGCAGCGGCGGCGGCTCGTCGGACAATGCCGGCGCCCGCGTCGACGAGATACGCCGAGCCGCCCACAACGACGGCGACGGCAGGGCCGGATCGGTCGGGATCGGCGTTCGGAGTGCCGGTACCCAACATCACGAGGTACGTGCCGAGGGAGTCGAATGGACCCTCTTCTGTGGAACGCTCGCCTCCGGCGGAGCACGCGGCGGCTAGCGCCGGCGCCGCGAGCATGAGGAGGCGGACCAATACCCTGTACGACGGCATGCCGAAAACTTGGCAGGGCATGCCGGCGGACACTAGGTCGTTTGGTCCATCGGATCTACGGCTTGGCTGTCAGGCCACCTATGAGCGCGCCCACCACGAGCGGGATCACGTTCATGAACGATACCAGCCAACCGCCTACACCTGCGATCGCCCCCCAGAGCGTTCCGATGAGTGGGATCCAGCCGATCAGCGCGCCCATCAGGATCGTGACGAGAAACAGGATCACGCCCGGGAGGAAGACGGCCGCCAGTGCTTTCCCCGGTGTCCCTGCTTTACGACCGCCGACGAACCCGGCGATGAGACCGCCCGCGAACGGGATCCACGAGAGTACGATCGAGAGTCCGACCATCCACGCCATCGCGGGGCCGATGCCCCGCTTCGCTATTGCTGTCGTCATGGCACCTTCCTGTCGCAGACATCCCTCCGTTGCATCTCCCCTTACGGAGCACCCCCGGTGCGAGTTCCAGCGTCCGCCGCGAGGTCCGGCCAGCAGTGCACGCGTGTAGGTTGCGGTGTCGCACACGAGGAGGTTCCGGAACATGCCGCGCCCGATGAGAACGTTGGGGACGGGTGGCCCTGCAGTCACCCCGGTTGGTTTCGGCGCCTGGGCCGCGGGAGGGGGCGGATGGGTCTTCGGTTGGGGACCGCAAGACGACCAGGAGTCGATCGCGGCCATGCGCCGCGCCGTGGAGCTCGGTGTCAACTGGATCGACACCGCGGCGGTCTATGGCCTCGGACACTCCGAGGAGGTCGTAGGCCGGTTCCTCACCGAACTCTCCGCCGACGAGCGACCGCTCGTGTTCACCAAGTGCGGTCTCGTCTGGCCCGATGGTGATCGACACGCCATGCCCGAGCGCGTGCTGCACCCCGACTCGATCAGGCGCGAGTGCGAGATGTCGCTACGTCGGCTCGGCATCGAGCGGATCGATCTCTGGCAATTTCACTGGCCGGATGAGTCAGGCATTCCAGTTGAGGAATCCTGGGGCGAGATGACGCGCCTCATCGATGAGGGAAAGGTGCGGTGGGGAGGAGTCTCCAACTTCGATGTTGCCCTGCTGGCGCGATGCGAGCGAATCCGCCACGTGCAGTCGGTACAGCCGCCCTTCTCACTGATACGGCGGGAAGCGGCCGCGGAGGTTCTGCCGTGGTGCCGAGAGCACGGAACCGGTGTGATCTGCTATAGCCCGATGCAGGCCGGTCTGCTGACGGATGCGTTCACGGCGAACAGGGTATCCGAGATGCCGCGGGACGATTGGCGCACCCGGTCAGCCGATTTCCACTTTCCGCAGATTGACCGCAACTTGGCATTGCGCGACGCGCTGCGGCCCGTCGCGAGACGCCTGGGGGTGACCGTCGCGGCCGTCGCGGTCGCTTGGACGCTTGCGTGGCCGGGCGTCACGGGCGCGATCGTGGGCGGCCGGCGGCCCGATCAAGTCGACGGATGGATCGGTGCGCTCGGTCTCGAGCTCGACGCCGAGGACCTGGAGGCGATCGCCGAGTCGATCGTGGCGAGCGGAGCAGGGGCGGGGCCGAATCACCCCTGAGCAGTGCAGGATCGCCCGAGACCGAGGACGTCCGGCACTGGATCGGGAATGCCTGCCGAGGTATTGTGTGCCTCTCGCGATCCGGGGAGGCATCGCATGCTGCTGGTGACCGGTGCAACCGGTACCATTGGGAGTGAGCTGGCTCGGCTATTGGTCGAGTCAGGAACACAGTTCCGAGCCCTGGTACGGGACCGTACCCGCGCGGAATCGCTCGCTCGCGGCGGCGTCGACATCGTCGAGGGCGACTTCACCGATCCGGCAAGCCTCGATCGCGCCTTCGAGGGTGCGACCCAGCTGTTCCTGCTCGCGCCGGCCACCGAGGACCAGCGTGCGCTGAAGCGTAACGCGGTGAGCGCAGCGCGACGGGCCGGCCTGGAGTACCTCGTGCACGTATCCGCCGTGGGCGCCGCTGCGGATGCGCCGATGCAGTTGGGACGTGACCACGCCGCCATCGAGCAGGCACTCGTCGATGCCGGAATCGCCCACACCAACCTCCGGCCTCAATCCTTCATGCAGAACCTGCTCGCGCAGGCCGGTGCCATCATGCACCGCGGCGAGTTCTACAGTTCGACGGGGGACGGCCGGATTGCGATGGTTGACGCCCGGGATGTGGCCCGGGTCGCCGCGCGACTCTTCGCGGCACGCGCGGACCACACCAGGCAGTCCTACGACATCACGGGCCCCGAGGCGATTTCGCAACCAGAGGTTGCGGCGGTGCTCAGCGATGTGCTCGGCCGGCAGGTCCGGTATGTCGACGTGTCCCAGGAGACCGTACGAGAAGGACTCGCAGAGGCGGGCGTGCCGTCGTGGCTCGCGGACGATCTAGTAACCCTGAACGCGATCAACCGAGCCGGGCACGGCCGGCACGTCAGTTCCGCCGTGTCGGACATCACCGGCGCTCCCGCTCGGGACGTCGCCACCTTCGCCCGCGATCACCGCGCCGTCTTCGCGCAAGCGGCCGGGTGACGCTCGGCGTCTCGTCGCGCACGTGGCCGCGGCGAGAAACGACGAGAGGCGGCGGGCCGCATACCGGACCGCCGCCTCTCGCGTATCGTCCACGCCGTCGTCAGAAGATCTTGAACCCCGGCGACACGGCGTTGACCGAGTAGGTCAGGAAGAACGGCCCATAGGCGATCAGGATCAGCACAACCGCCGCGACCATCCAGAGGCCGAGCCGGTCCAGCTTCGTTTCCCATCCCGTGGCAGCGGGCGGCGAGAGCGTCTCTGAAATCGGAATGTCCTCGGTCAGCTCCCCCTTCTCGCCCACGAACCAGGTCATGACGATCACCAGGAAGAACATGAGGATGCCGATCGTCATGATCGTACCCCCGATACCGGTGAGCGCGCCGGCGAGCTCCCAGCCCTCGCCGGAGTAGGGCGCCTGCGCCATGAAGGTCCGCCGCGGCATGCCCTGGAGTCCGCCGCTGATGAGCCCCCGAGCGAAGATCAAGAGACCGATCGAGTAAACCCACGGCTGGATCGCAGCCATCTTGGGCGCCCAGAGCTTCTTACCCGTGAGGTACGGCACGGCCCAGTACGTCACCCCGATGATCGTAAGGAACACCGCGCTGCCGACCGTCATGTGAAAGTGGCCCGGCACCCACGCGGTGTTGTGCACGACCTGGTTTACCGTATAGCTGGCGTTGACCAGCCCGGTGATCCCGCCGAGAACGAACGTGAGCATCGCGAGCAACTGGGCCGCCACGGAGGGATTCCCCCACGGCAGCTTGGAGATCCAGCCGAGGAGTCCGCGTCCGCCCCGTGCGCGACCGCCCATCTCGAGCGACGCGGTGACGCTGAATGCCGTCGCCAGACTGGGGTAGAACACCCCGAACGTCAGGACCGCGTGGAACGCCTTCATCTTCGTATCGATCCCCGGATCCGTGTACTGGTGATGGAAGCCGGTCGGGATCGAGAGCAGCAGGAACAGGATGAACACGCCCCGCGTGAGCGAGTCGCTGATCACCTTGCCCCCGACCTGCCGCGGGATGAGGGCGTACCACGAGACGTAGGCGGGCAGCAGCCAGGCGTATACGATCGCGTGTCCGGTGAACCAGAACAGCGTCCGGTTGTACAGCGGGTCGACGTGCTCCAGCCAGCCGATCGTCCACGGGAGCAGGAAGCCCAAGAAGCTGACGGCAATGGGAAGTGAGGCCAACACCCACATCGCGTAGCTCGCCACCGAGATGAACGCCAGCAGCGGGGTGCGCTCACCTGGATGCTCGCGCCGCCAGGCAGCCATCGCCAGGAACATGTTCGCGGCGGCGAGCCACGTGCTCACCACGACCAACGCGAGGCCGAGATAGTACGTCCAGTGGGCTTGCAGAGGAGCGTACGACGTATAGAGGACGCTTGCCTGATTGGAGGCCAGCGAGTAGCCCGTCATCCCGACGCCGGCAAGCAGCACCCAGAAGGTGGCCTGGAGCAAGATGCCGTTGAGAGGTCGGCTCAGCGCCCGCGCAACGAGGAGCGGAAGAAAGCCGTTCGAGAATGCAAACGTGAGGATGAGGACGTTTGCCACCCCGTGTACCGAGAGGCCTTGGTAGTAGCTGCTCAACCCGGGGAAGTGCTGGAGGATGTCGATGCCCGCGTAGGACAGCGCCTGGGCCAAACCGTGTGCGACACCGGCGGCCATTGCGGCGAGCGCAATGTACATGCTCCATGTGAGCACCCACTGCTGGCGCCCCGGCAGCCGATACGGCTTCGGATCGTAGACGACGCTCGTACTCATTCGACAATCACCTTCCCGTACATGAGGTGATGACCGGAGCCGCAGTACTCGTGGCAGATTACGAGGTACTCACCCGGCTCGTCGAAGGTGTACTTGACCTTGGAGATCTGGCCTGGGATCAGCATCATGTTGATCCTCGTCCGCTCGATGTGCAGTCCGTGGATCACGTCGGCTGACGTCGCTACGAGCGTGACCTCAGCCCCCTGAGGAATCCTCAGCTCGTTCGGCTGGAAAGCCCAGATCTGTCCGAGGATCACTGCTTCGTACTCGTTCTCGCCCACCTGCCGCAGACCCGGCTCGTTGAACGGCGGCTGGGTGCGGATCTCCGCCGGATCGACCTGCGACACCCTGCCCGGGAGCTGGATACCCATGGCGAGTGAGGCGAAGGACAACGCGCCGAGAAACAGCACGAGCATCACGGCGCCGACCCACAGGAATGCCTTCTCGTACGTGTGGACTCTCATGGCCTACCGCCCCAGGAGCTTGAAGTACATGATCAGCCACAGCCCAGCGAGGCCCATCAGCAGCAGCACCATGAGGAACACGGTGCCGGAGAAGTTGAGCTCGGCCGGCTCCCCCTGCCCTTGCTCGGCAGGGTCAATCGGTTGTTGCTGGTCGTTCACGCTACCTCCTCAGCAGAGCAGGTCGGAGTGCATCGAACGGTGCGTCACGCGTCGCCGAACCAGCGCCGCAGGACGCGCACGAAGACGAAAAGCACGACGCCGAATGCCACGACCGCCGGAACGAACAGCTCGAGGCGCACCGCGGCGAGATTGCCGGTGAGCACTTCGTTGATCGTCTCCCAGATCACATAGACGAGGGGCAGGCCAAGGAGGACGAACAGCCCGATCGCCGCGAACAGAATCGCGCCGCCTGGAGAGTTATTCGGTGCAGTCCGTTGTGGCATGTGCCGATCCGCGCCGCTGTGTCCAGCGACCCAGCGCACGACGCTAGAAAACGGGATTGAATCAGTCTATTATCCGGCAAGACGGCGGGGAGTTTGGCGCATCTCGTCGACGGCGTCAAGGGGGAAAGCGGGCACAAAGGCGACTATTGCGCCGTGCAAACAAGCTGCTGTCGGCACCCGGGGGGGCGGGGTCACCCAATCCTCTGGTAGCCTACCCAGCCTGCAAGCGACGGAGCCCCTCCCGCACACGCTGGAGCCAGGGCCCGACCACGTCCGGCTCACCGCTTTGCCACAGCTGTTCCGCGGTCTGGTAGTGCCGGATCGCTACCTCCCGCTGCCCCTGCGCCTCCCTGATCTCGGCCAACTCGAGCGCCGCTTTCAGCCGTTCAACGATGTCGGGGATGGGGACCTCCGGGCATCCGTGGTCGTAAAGTAGGCATGTCCCGAATGTCCGGCCAGAACGACGCGCACAGCGTCGAGCCCTTGCACCTTCGGCGCCGTGAGGCAATTTGCCCTGGTGTACCGTCCTCGCCCTCGACCGCGGGACATCACCGGGGGGACCACATGCCGCAAAACGTCGTCGCCCACTTCATCGATCACGCGATTGTGAAGGGCACGAGCATTGACGTCGATCCAGGCAAGCCACGCTGCCACATACAGTCTCCGGAGCAGGGCAGCCTCGAAGTCGACCTGGCACAACTCAAGGCGCTGTTCTTCGTCAAGGATCTCTCCGGGCGGCCGGAGCACGATGAGGCCAAGGAACCTGCCACGGGTGACACGCGGCTCCGCGGCAGCCACCGGGTCAAACTGGTGTTCCTGGACGGCGAGGAATTATTCGGCCTGATGAACCGGTACCCGCCGAACCGATCCTTCTTCTTCGTGCTGCCAGTGGACTCGGAAAGCAACAACACCCGGATCCTCGTGAACCGGGAAGCGGTGCACACGATCGAGCCGGTGGAGGACGGCGGCACCCGTCCCGCGATGCCCACGCAGCCTAGCGCACGACCCCGCCGCGAGAGCGGGTGGGTCTTCGACGGCAAGGACATCCGTCCGGATGGTTCTGGCAGACGGGAGTAGCTCCCACCGCACATACCATCACCACCGGTCCGCCGCGCCACCTGTGCACGCTCACGATCCAGAGGCTGCTGCATCTCCGCTGCGCGAGGCAGCCATGAGCTCCGTGAAGCGAGGATCCTCGCGGAGCGCATCGAGATCGGGATCCCGCTCGATCCACTCCTTCGGTCCGAACCCCGCCCCCACGGCCAGGGCGAGGCTGGTCAGCGCCCTCTCGACCTCTCCCTCGAGTGCGTAGAGGCACGCCACGTTGTACGACACGCCTGCATCGTCCGCGTCGATGGCGACGGCCCGATCGGCCCACTCGAGCCCCCGCGCACGCTGACCGATACGGCACAGCGACACCGCACCCATCGTCACTGCCCGGGCGTCGTCGGGATTGAACTCGAGGTGCCGCTCGACCGCGGCGAGCGCCTTCTCGTATGCGCGTTCCGCCTCTGCCTCGCGTTTGAGGGCCGCCGTGGCTTGGGCGGCAAAGAACTGCGCCTGGTAATCGTCCCGCAGCTCCGCCGCGTGCTCGAAGAGTCGCCGGGCCAGTTCGAAGCGCCCCTGCTGGAAGCACACCCGTCCGTAGAAGTACCGCGCTTCGTAGAGGGACGGATCGATACGAATCGCCGTTTCGAACTCGTGCTGTGCGGCTTCCAGATCGCCGCGTTGCAGCAACGCAAGCCCGCGGGACGCATGCGCCTCCGCGAGATCGGGGGCCAGCTCCAAAGCCCGGCGACTGGCGGCATCGGCGGCCTCGAGGAATCGGGGGTCTCCACCCCAGTACATGTGCAGGAACGCACAGCAATCGGCCACACCAGCGTGCGCCAGCGCGTAGCCGGGATCGATCTCGATGGCCCGCTCGAACATCTGCCTCGCGTAGTCGAGGCTCTTGCGACGGAACTGGTAGAAGAACTGACGGCCGCGCAGATAGAACTCGTACGCCTCGATGTGCTCCGTCGGCGGTTCTACCAGTCTGGCGCGCTCATCCTCGCTCACCACCACGCGTAGGGCCTGGACGATGCTCTGGGCGATCTCGTCCTGCATCGCAAAGACGTCCTCGAGCTCCCGGTCGAACCTCTCCGACCAGAGGTGGCAGCCGTCATCGACGCTCACGAGCTGGACCGTGATGCGCAGACGCCGGTCGACCTTCCGGACCGAGCCCTCGAGCACGGTATCCACGCCGAGTTCCCGGCCGATCTCGCGCACGTCGAGCCGCTTGCCCTTGAACTGGAAGGCAGACGTGCGGGCCGCGACCCGCATGGCCCGCACCTTGGCGAGGGCGCTCGTGATCTCCTCGGCGATCCCATCGCTGAAGTACTCGTTGTCCGGATCGGGGCTCAGATTGACGAACGACAGCACCGCGATCGACACCGGTCCGGCGTCCAACCGCCGGACGACCCTCGTGGCCACAGCCTCGGCGAAATCGGCGGCTGAAGCGAACCGCTGCTCGGGCTCCTCCGCAAGCGCACGGACGAGGAGATGCTCCACCCATCGAGGCAGCGCATCGAGCCGCATCCGATCCTCGTCGCTTGCTCCCGACACCCGGCCGGCGGCGGCGGCGTGCCGGTTGATCCAGCGGCCCGGGGTATGGCCCAAGAGCATCTCGTACAGCACGCAGCCAAGGCTGTAGATGTCGCTGCGTTCGTCGATCTGCTCGGCACCCGCTGCCTGCTCCGGACTCATGTACCCCATGGTGCCGAGGGGCATCCCGGACCAGGTCAGACGCTGACCACCCGCTGCACTCACGGCACGGGCGATGCCGAAGTCCGTGACGATCGCCTCGCCTCCGGCAAACAACACGTTCTCCGGCTTGATGTCGCGGTGGATGACGCCGTTGGTGTGGGCGTGGCTGAGCGCACTCGCGACCTGCTCGGCCACCCGGATCGCCTCGTCGAGCGGGAGTCGTCCCTCTTTCGTCAACCGGATCCTGAGCGATGGCCCATCGATGAACGGCATGACGTAATACAGCAGCCCGCCGATGTCGCCCGAGTCATACAAAGGGACGATGTGCGGATGGCTGAGGCGAGCCGCGATCTCGATCTCACGGAGGAACCGCTCCGCACCCAGGCTCACCGCCAGTTCCGGGCGCAGCACCTTGAGCGCGATCGTCCGATTGTGTTTGACGTCACGTCCCTGCAGCACGACCGACATCCCGCCGCGGCCAAGCTCGCGCTCGATCTCGTACCGATCGGCGAGGGCGGTGCGCAGACGCTGGAGCAGCTCGATCACGGATGACTCCCTCGGAGACACGCGAACGCTGTCGACATGCGAAAGATAGTGTTGCGCCAGATGGCCCGCTGTGCCGCGCTGGCATCCACCCGGTCGCTCCGCGCATGTTTCCTGCATGTCGCGACACGCGTTGATCCGGGCGCTGCTCGTCGCGCTCGCGCTGAGCTCCGTCACCACCGCATGCGATGTCCCGTACGTCGAGCGGGGCGATCTCGCAGCGCTGCGCGAGCGCGGCACGGTGCGCATTTTGGTTCCGCGCCGATCCAGCCGGCACGGTCTACCCCGATCCGGACATCCGCTCGAGCTCGATCGCGAGCTTGCGGCGCAGTTCGTCCGTTCCCTCGGACTCCAGCCACGGTTCGTGTGGGTCTCCGCCCATGACGAACTGATCCCTGCCTTGCGGCAAGGCCGGGGCGACATGATCGCAGCATCGCTGACCGTAACCGCCGATCGGGACAGCCTGGTGGGATTCAGCAGGCCGATTCGGCACGTGCAGGAGGTCGTCGTCACCACGCTCGGCGACACCACGCTTCGCAGCCCGGCCGACTTGGGTGGGCGAACGGTGTGGGTACGTCCGTCCTCGGCGTATTGGGAGACCGCCCAGCAGCTGGCCGATTCGTATCCGGCAGTCAGTGTGGTAGCAGCGTCGGAGCGTCTCGACACGCCGGAGATCCTCTACAGGGTGGCACAGCAGGAGATCGATCTGACGATCGCGGACGACCACATCGTCGATGAGACGCTGACCTACCTGCCCGCGATCCGAGCGGCCTTTCCGGTCGGCGAGGTGCGTGCGATCGCGTGGGCCACCAGGCCGGATGCCAGCGACCTGCTCGTGGCAATGAACCAATTCCTCTCGAACGCCAAGGTGGACGAACGACGCCCGCGCCGGTTCCTCGGCGACCTCCCCGCACTGCGCGAGCACGGCACCATCCGCTTCATCACGACGAACACAGCGGCGACCTACTTCATCTGGCGGGGCCAGTTGCTCGGCTTCGAGTACGACCTCGCGCGCCGGTTCGCCGACCGGTTCGGGCTTCAGCTCGAGATCGTCGTACCTCCATCACAGGCCAATCTGCTGTCATGGTTGCGACAGGGGTACGGTGACATCGTGGCCGCGGGCCTCACACCGTCGCGCGAGCGGGAGTTGCTCGGCGTCCGGTTCTCACGCCCCTACCATCAGGTCCTCGAAACCGTTGTGGCCCGAGCAGATGACGATGCGGTGACGACGGTAGAGGACCTCGCCGGCCGTACAGTGGTCGTCCGTCGCCGGAGCAGCTACTGGAACACCGCCGAAACGCTCAGGGCCGAGGGCATCCGGCTTCGCCTGGTTGCGGCTCCGGAGTCACTCGCTACCGAGGAGATCATCGATCGGGTCGCCGCCGGTGTCTACGACCTGACGATCGCAGACTCACACATCCTGGAAATCGAGCTCGCGCTCCGGGACGATATCCGTCGAGCGGTAGAGATCGGCGAGCCGATCAGGCACTCGTGGGCCGTCCGCGAGGAGGACGCGCTCCTGCTGCGAGTGATCGACCAGTTCTTCCGAGAGGAATACCGCGGGCTCTGGTACAACCTGACGCACGATAAGTACTACGCCGCCCCGCAACGCATCCGTGAGCAAGCTGCGGAGCGGGTGGCCCGTACGGGGGAGATCTCACCCTACGACAGTCTGATTCGGCACCATGCCGCGCGGGCGGGTTTCGACTGGCGCCTCGTTGCCGCTCAGGTCTATCAGGAGAGCCGGTTCGATCCGGAAGCGCGTTCCTTCGCTGGAGCGCTCGGGCTCATGCAGATCATGCCGCGCACGGCAGCGGCATACGGTGCGGACGATCCCACGGAACCGGCCAGCAATGTGGCCGCCGGAGTACGCTACCTCGGGCGCCAGTACGGCCTGTTCGAGGATGTGCCGGAATCGGAACGGATCTGGTTCGCGCTCGCCTCCTACAATGCCGGATACGGCCACGTCCAGGATGCGCGGCGCATTGCGCGTCGCCAGGGGTTCGACTCTGGCGTCTGGTTCGGTCAGGTGGAAACGGTCATGCCCCTGCTCGCACGCACCGAGTACTACGAGCGGGCGCCGCACGGCTACTGCCGCTGTCTCGAGCCCGTGAAGTACGTCCGCGCCGTCCGAGACCGATACGAAGCCTACACGCGGGTGCTTGCGGCGGTCGGGCCGCTCGGGACCGTCGGGCAGTGAGAACCTGGCGTATCGTCCAGCGCGTGGCCGTCGGCCCACGCCCGCTCGGCGCGCTGGGCCTCCGGACCGCGGAGAACACGGTTCAACGCCTGAAAAGACCAAACCGCGCCGTCGGTACCGAACGCCCGACAGCGCGGTTTGTGAGACCTGCGCAACCTGGAACGATCGCCTGCGGCGCTCGATCAGAGGCGCAGATCGCGGTCCGGTCCTGGATCAGCTACCGCGACGGCGATCGCTTGCCCATACCAGGTTGCGGCGAGGTTGGCTACTAGACAATTGATCACCTCCTTTCAAGGGTTCCGAAGGCGGGCTCGAACAGCGAATTGATAGAAAGAGTCTCGCCATCATGCAATACCCGAGTTCGGAGGGCCACCGTGCCGCTCGAGATGCTCCGCGAGGCCGGCAAGCCACGCATGCACCGCGGCCACGTCGGGAAGCCGGAAGCGGGCAGCGCTCGGCTGCCGGTCGCCGACCACGATGGAAACCCCACCCAGTTCGTTGACGGCTGCAAAGGCATCCTCGTCGGTCACGTCGTCACCGAGGTACACGGCTCGTCGCCCTCTGAACGGGGGCTCGGCGAGGTACTGCCGCACTGCCGTTCCCTTGGTTGCCGAGCGCGCCCGCAACTCGACGACCATCTTGCCCTGGAGCAACTGGAAGTCATCGCCGACGCGCCCCGCCCACTCCGCACCGAGCGCTCGCGCATCGTCCGCCACGGAGGGGGCGAGCCGGTAATGCAGCGTGACGCCGAAGCCCTTGTCTTCGATAAGGACGCCGGGCTGCGTGGCCGCGAACGCAGAGAATGCCCGTCGCACCTGAGCGAGCGCGTCGCGATCGACCGATGCACGGGCCACCCTACCGTCCCGCAGCCGTAGCTCGGCACCGTGCACCCCGGCGGCGGCCAGCTGCACCGGTCGAAACAACCGGTCCAACTCGTCGAGCGGGCGACCACAGTCGGACACGTGAACCGCATCGGGTGTGTCCGCCAGATCCAGCAGCGTTCCGTCCACGTCGAGGAACACCGCCCATCGCTCGTGGGCGCTCGGACACCTGGGGAGCGACATCAGGTTAGATTGGGGGGAGATTGGATCGTGCATCGGCACCGAGCAAGCTACCCTCCGACTCGCGAATCGTACAGCCGTCCATGAACCACGCGGGATTCGTCATCGTCGCCAACACCCTCCCGGTCCGCCTCCAGGAAGAGGGTGAAGGTGAGCGGTGGGAGACCAGTCCCGGCGGCCTCGTCTCGGCGCTCGCCCCGATCGCCGCGCGCGAAGGCGGTGCGTGGGTCGGCTGGACCGGCGAGGTCGACACCCACCGCGAGCCCTTCGTCCACGAGGGTATCCGCAACGTGCCCGTACCGATCACATCTGGGCAACGGGAAGGGTCCTACGAGGGGGTCTGCAATCGCACCATCTGGCCGCTGTACCACCACGTGGTGCGGGCACCGGAGTACCACCGCCATTGGTGGCGCGAGTACGTGGAGGTCAATCACCGGTTCGCGGAGCTGACCGCCGAGACCGCCGCTCCGGGTGCCACCGTCTGGATCCAGGATTACCATCTACAGCTCGTTCCATCGATGCTGCGCCGGCTCCGCAGCGACGTCCGTATTGGGTTCTTCCTGCACATCCCCTTCCCGCCCGAAGACTTGTTCCTCCATCTCCCGTGGCGGAACCGGATCGTGGAGGGACTGCTCGGCGCCGATGCGATTGGATTCCAGACGCGGTCGGACGTCCAGCACTTCATCGCCGCTGCCTCGCGCCTCACGGAAGCCCGACCGGCGAGCGGTGGAATGCAGTTTGGCGAGCGCACGCTGAACGTCGACGCGCACCCCATATCCATAGACACCCATCGGTACGCCTCGGCCGCCGAGATGCCCGAGGTAGTCGCCCGGGCGGAGCGGTTCAAGGCCCGTCTCGGAAGCGGGCGCAAGGTCTTCCTGGGCGTGGACCGGCTGGACTACACGAAGGGCATCGATCTCCGGCTCAAGGCGTTCCAGGAACTGCTCGCCAACCGGGAGGGGACCGCCAAGGATGCGGTGTTCGTCCAGGTCGCGGTGCCGAGTCGGGAGCGGATCGCCGAGTACCAGGAGTTGCGTCGCGCCGTGGAGGAGTTGGTGGGCCAGATCAATGGGTCCTACGGCGAGGTCGGGACGGCGGTCGTGCACTATCTGCGCCGAAACCTCCCGTTCGAGGAGTTGATCGCCATCTATCAGGCCGCAGACGTGATGGTCGTGACACCGCTCCGTGATGGGATGAACCTGGTCGCGAAGGAGTACATCGCCACTCGCTTCGACAACACCGGGACGCTCATTCTCAGCGAGTTCACCGGTGCGGCAGCGGAGCTGTCGGAAGCGCTGCTCGTGAACCCCCACGACGTGGACGGGATGGCCGAGGCGATGGAGCGCGCTCTGAACATGCCGCCCGAGGTGGAGCATCGGCGCATGCGGCTGCTGCGGCGCGTCGTCGCGACCCACTCGGTGCACGACTGGGCGCGCCAGTTTCTGGAAGCGTTGCGGACTCAGCAGCCCGTATCGTAGGCTAGCCGCGACGATCCGGACGATACTTGAATGTACCGTTGCAGCGCGGACGGAGCGTATCGATCAGGAGCCGAACGACGGACGCCCGATGGCGTGGATCACGAGCAGGCATTGGATGGAACGCGACGTCGGGCCGCTTCCGCCCTTAGGGAGTCGCCGCCCACCAAGGTCCGTCCGGATGGCTTCGGGGAATCCAGGCCGCGTGGCGTCGACGAGCTCACCGATGAAGAGGGGCCGTCAGCTCACATGCGCTGAGCCGGCCTGCTCCCGGCGACAGATGGCGTAGATCCCGGACGGGCGTCCGTTCCGGCCCCACTCTTCGAGCGGGTCCGGCCCCTCAAATGCGTCTCCACCGAGAACGATCACCTGGCTGCCGACTCAGAGCAGGAGCACGCAAATCGGTTTCCGGCGTCAGATGGCCGTCAGGAGCACGTGCTGCCTGGGCTCTGTGGCGTGCCGCCGGACCGAGCTCCTCTCCGACCAGCCAGATTAGCATTCCGCAGCACGGTACATCAGATTTACCTGCCGAGGGCTGCGGTACCGGCTCGAGCTTCGACGCGAGGAGAACGCTGCGTGGACACCGACCGCGACTTCCGGATGTTCTTCGAATTATCCCCCGACATACTCTGCATCGTCGAAGCTGGGGGGCGGATCAGCATCGCCAATCCGGCGATCGCACAGGTGCTGGGGTGGCCACCCGAAGAGATCGAGGGCACGCCGCTCGCAGGACTCGCCCATCCTGACGAGCGTGCGGCAATGGAAGAGAATCTCGCTCGTGTCTCGAGTGGCCTCGCCCCGCTCTCGTTCGTGGCGCGCTGTCGTACGGCGGACGGGCGCTTTCGAGATCTGCTGTGGACCGTCCATGTCCCCAACGGGCGGGGCCTGCTGTACGCGTCCGCCCGCGACGTGTCCGTGCTGGAACGGAACCGGATTCGCTGGGAACTCGCCGTGGACGCGGCACCAATCCCGCTGGTCCTCTGCAACGGCCAGGGGCTCATCATGCTGGTCAACCGCGTGGCGGAGGAGACGTTCGGGTACCGGCGCTCCGAGTTGGTCGGACGGTCGATCGAGACCCTCGTGCCTGACGATGTCCGCGACCGCCATCGGCAGCTGCGCACCGACTACATGCAGCATCCACTCGCGCGTCCGATGGGGGAGAGACGCGATCTGAGAGGGGTGCGACGGGACGGAACGGCGTTTCCTGTTGAAGTCGGTTTGACGCCGGTGGAAATGCCGCAAGAGACGCTCGTGCTGGCCGCGATCGTGGATCTGACCGCACAGAGGCAGGAAACCGACGATGCCGTTCGCCACGCCCGAGCCCTCGAGGAGGCCAACGCTCGCCTCGCACTCATGGCCTCGACGGACAGCCTCACCGGGATGTGGAACCGCCGTGCATTCCTCGAGCAACTCGGGGTGCAGCTCCAGATCGCGCTGCGGTCCGGACGCCCCCTGTCCCTCTTGTTCGTCGACATCGACCACTTCAAACGCTACAACGACACCCACGGACACCTCGCCGGCGATGCCGTCTTGGAGCTGGTCGCCGATATCATGCGACAACTGGCCCGGCGCAGTGATTATGTCGCCCGGATCGGGGGCGAGGAATTCGCCGTGCTGCTCCCCGACACGGATGTCGCCGGAGCCATTCAGCTCGCGGAGCGCTTCCGGATGGGTATCGAGCAGGCGGAGTGGCCGATCGAGCCGGTGACCATCAGTGCGGGCAGCACGACCGCGCGGTTCGATCCCGACCAGCGGGAGCTGGACGACCGATTCCGCTCTCATCTACTGTCGGAGGCCGACCGGGCGCTCTATCACGCGAAGCAGCATGGCCGGAACCGCGTGAGCCATACAGACCATCTCGACTGACAGCCGCACGCCGGCCCGCGCACATCGAGTCGAGCCGGACGTGACGTGGACGGCGGAATCGGGTATTAGTTCCTCGTGCACCACGCCGCACGGGACAATGATGCGGTACCGACACCTCAGCAACCGGAGTGTTCCGCCATGCGGATGGCATGCCTCATCACCGCGCTCGCACTCGTCGGAGCCGGGTCGCTCGGTGCCCAAATGCACCGACAGCAGGGTCAGGGACCGGGTATGGGACAGGGCGCCGGCATGGGCGGCATGATGATGGGTCCGCTCGCGACGTTTCGACCATTCGAACCGACAGCACTGCTCGCCCAGGCCGATCGGCTCGGCCTCGACGAGGAGCAGGTCAACCGGCTGACCGTCTTGCGGGATTCCACTGAACGGCATGTCGAGGCCGCGCACACACCGGCACAGGCTGCGATGCAGGGCATGCGCCGCGAGCTGGAGGCGGAGACGCCGGATACCGCGACAATCCACCAGCTCCTCTCGGCCCACATGATCGCCATGGGCAACATGCAGTGGGCACGACTCGAGGCTGCGCTGAAGGCGCGGGAGGTACTCACCGACGATCAGCGGACGATCGTCGAGGAGATGACCTCCGATGCACCGGGAGGGATGCAGCATCGACACGGCGGCGGGAGAGAACGCTAATGCGACGGGTGAACGCTCCCATCGGAGCACGCAGCTGGCGCAGCCTGGCACGGATGATCGGCCTCGGTGTGGTCCTCGGGGGTGTGGCCTGCGGCGACGGGTTGGCACCGTCCGACCTGGCAGGCACCTGGAACGCCACCGCGATGCAGTACATCGATCAGGAAGACGACGCGCGTCCGCCCGTCGACCTGATCGCACAGGGGGCACAGTTCTCGATCACGTTCCGCGCCGACGGCACCCTCGAGACGGCCTTCACCGACGATGGCGGCACGGAGACGACGAGCGGGATCTACACCATCAGCGGCTCCACGATCGTGATCAACGACGGCGTCGCCCGGGGTGGCACCATCAGGCGTGATGGCGATACGCTCACCATCGAGCTCTTCAGCGGTGTCGAGTACGACTTCACTGGCGACGGATCCCTCGATCCGGCAGACCTTCGGCTCGTGCTCGTGCCCGCCTGACCCAACCACAATCGCGCGACGCGGGGAGCCGGCGCCGACCGACTCCCCGCTCGCTTCTGGCGGAGCGCGCGTACGCGCGCTCCCAACGCAACTACAGTCACCCGCCCCGTCCCAGCTCCTCCCGTAGCGCACGCGCCTCCTGGGCAGGAATGAACCCCCCATCCGCATCTCGCCAGGTATCCAGCGCGCTATCCAACTCGGCGCGGGCCGCCGCGCTGTCGCCTTGTGCCGCAAGCACGACCGCGAGTTCGTACCGTACTCTCGGCAGCGTGGGCCGTTGCTCGAGCACCGCACGCAGCCGACGCTCGGCGTCATCCCGCCGCCCAATCGCGCCCTCGCAGCGGGCGACATCGACTTCGAAGCCGTACAGCGTCGGCACCAGCTTCCGCGCTTCCTCGTACATGGGCAGCGCCTCGCCGCACCGGCCCTCAAGCTCCGCGATGCGTGCACGACCCCGGAGCACGAGGGGCCGCAGAGCCTCGAGCCCAAAGCGCGCGATCAGTGCCTCGGTATCCTCGAGCGCCTTGGCGATCAAGGGAATCGAGTCGACTTCGAGCGCGACGGGGAGATACCCAATTGCCGCCAGACTACCGAACGCTTCACCCAAGCGTCCTTCGATTGCACGAATGGAGTCGAACGCCGCCTCGGCCATGCCACCCAGCGCAAGCACGCGCATGCTCTGGAGCCGCATCTGATCCCCCTGCATCGGCCCACCCACTTCATCCTGCGTCGCCCAGTACTGGCGCAGGTAGCCGAGGGCCTCACCGATCCGACCCTGCAGGACGTACAGGTCGGCCATCGAGGAGAGAATCTCTGACCGCTGCTCGGCGGTGCGCGCGGCGGCCAGGGCCTCCTCGTAGCGCCGCGCTGCGCCTGTGAAGTCCCCTCTCCCGGTGGCCACATCGCCCAACCCCTTCATAGCAAGCGCGTTCTGCGCATCCAACAGCAGCGCCCGATCGTACAAGCTCTCGGCACCGTCGAAATCCGACCGAGTGAGGGCGACATCGGCCAGCGCCAGGAAGGCCCGGGGATCCGCTGACGCTCGTTCCGCATAGGCTTCGAGATAGGTGAGTGCCGTATCGAACACTCCTCGAGCCGAGTAGATCAGCCCGATGGTACGCAGCACGTCGTACTGAGTGGAGTCCAGCGCAATCACTTGCTGTAGCTCGTCGATCACCCCAACAAGGTCGTTGCGTAGCTGGAGCAGCTCAGCGCGTGCCACGTGACCATCGGGGTCCTCGGGATACAGCTCGGTCCACATCGTCGCCACCGCCATGGCCTTCTCGGCATCCTGCTGTACGAGGAAGTAGTACGTGAGCTTCGCCTGCAGCTGCATCCGTTCGTTGAGGCGATAACTGTGCTCCATCGCCTGAGCGATGGCCTGCTCCGCCTCTGCCGACCGGCCTACCTGCACGAGCGCCCCGTACCGCTGGAGGTTTGCGAGGGCGAACGACTCGTCTGCGGCAACCGCGGCGCCCAGCCGTTCGGCCGCATCGGCGAAGCGGCGCTCGAGCAGGGCAGTCCAACCGTCTACGTACGCCCTGAAGGCGACACGGGACTCCGTCAAAAGCTCGGTTGCCGGCAGATCCGGGGCGGATTCCAGAGCGCCCGAGGGAATCCCCAGGTCCGGACGCAGCTGCGCCGAGATCGCATCCACCATGGCTAGCACGTCATCTCCCCGGAACACACGCCGCTCGACCAGGCTGGCTCGCCTGGTGTCGTACAGTTCGAGGGTGAGAACGAGTTCGCCTCCTTCGCGAACGAGGTCGCCGGCCGTGAAGTACTGCATGTACAGCCCGGCGGCGATGTGTCGCTTCAGGGCGACCGGCATGCCCAAGCCATCGGGTCTCCCGGCCTCCTCAAGCCGAGCCCGGAACTGGGCGGGTGACAGCGCTCGCACAAAGGGATCCTGACCAAGGTCGACCGATACCGCCGCCGGCACAGCGTACTGGACCCAATCCAGCGCCGGATCCTGTGACCGATTCTCCACCGGGAAGAGCGCGACGCGACGCCGGTACTCGGACTTCGGGATGGCGCGGTTGATGAGGTCGCCCATCTCGTTGCGCACGGATACCGAGACCGTGGCGGCGCCGAGATCGGACCCGCCGAACAGCACAAACAGGAGAGCTGCGGTTGCCACCACGTTCGCCGGAATACCGATGCGGGCTACGCGCGCCCACGACGGACCCGATCCGCCGGCACGTCGCCAGGCGAGCATGCCGACGGCCGGCACAAGGGCGAACAGCGCCACCGCGACGAGCCACGGGAGCTGCGCCGAGAGCAAATAGCGTCCGACGAGCCACTTCGTGGCAGCGATCGCCGCGACGGACAGCGCGAGATAGCCGCCAATCACGGCCAGCACTCGGGGTCGGAGCAGGGTGTCGACCAGCCATGCGCCGGTTCCGGCGACCGGAGCCGCACCGCTGGTCGCAGCCTGATCCATCGCCTCGGCGAACTCGCGAGCGCTCTGGTAGCGGTCGCCCGGATCCTTCGCGAGGGCGCGTTGCACGATGCCACTCACTGCACCCGACACGTGCACACCGGATTCCGCGAGCGGTGGCGGCTGAGCGACGACCTGCTGAGACAGGACCTGCTGCGGGCTCGGGGCCGTGAACGGCGGCCGGCCAGCCAGCATCTCATACAGCACACACCCGAGACTGTAGGTATCGCTGCGGGCGTCGGCGTCCGAGGTCCCGGCCGCCTGCTCCGGGCTCATGTAGGCGGGCGTTCCGACTGCAAGACCAACGGCCGTGAGGCGGTCACCCCCGGCAGCCGCGGTCGCGCGAGCGATGCCGAAGTCGGCAACGAGCACCGCGCCCTCATGCAGCAGGATGTTCTCCGGCTTGATGTCGCGGTGCACGATGTTGCGCCGGTGCGCGTACTCGAGTGCCGCCGCTACGTCGAGCGCGATGCGTGCAGCATCCCGGGGGCTGAGCTTCCCTTCGCGGTTCAGCCTCTCGCGGAGACTCTCGCCCTCCACGTAGGGCATGACATAGTAGAGCACGCCCTCGGCCTCACCGGAGTCGTACAGCGGCACGATGTGAGGGTGCTGAAGGTTTGCCGTTAGGCGGATCTCCTGGAGAAAGCGATCCGACCCCAGCATGACACCGAGATCGGGACGCAGCACCTTGATGGCGACCCGGCGGCCGTGTTTCAGGTCGCGGGCGAGATAGACGGTCGCCATGCCGCCTCGGCCGATCTCCCGTTCGAACTCGTAGTGACCTGTGAGGGCCTGCTTCAGGCGGTCGAGGACATCGGGCACGCGGAACACTCCCTGAGATGAATCGACAGCACGCACGTTCCTGCCGCAACGTACGTCGGCGGGCACCAACCAGAAAGCGCGTCGAGAGCGTTGCCCACTCTCAGTCCTACGCGGCCTCCGGCTCCCCAGTTCCGCCCGTCCGCCTCCCACAACACCGAAGGACGCCTCCCCTCGCTCAGAGATCCTCCTCCCGCATGAGCCAAACCGTGGCCGAGCCGGCATCGTAGCGGACGTGCACGGTCCAGGGGTGGCAGCAGACGGGGCAGTCTTCGACATACCGCTGTCTTGTGCCACTGCCCGGATCCAGCACGATGACGACATCCGCCCCACAGTACGAGCAGATCACCCTCGCTTCCGTCGATAGGACCGACTCTGGCTGCTCATTGTCTCGGTCGGTTGAACTCATACATGCTCTCGCTGTCAGTGACACTCCCGGAGTCGTGTCCCCGCCTGAGTTGCGACACGATTGGGCACAGCAGTCCTCCCGGGCCCGTCTCCTCGGACGGCTGCGACCGGCGGCCTGCGTGCTGGTGTAGAGCCGGCTTGCGAGCCATCTTCAGGCATGATGGAACACTGTCCGTTCTGTGGCACCACCGCGAGCCCCCCGGGTCGCTTCTGCATCCTGTGCGGCCGCCCACTCGCGGATATCGAGCCGGAGCTTGCGAAGGCCCTCGACGCCGAGGCGTTGGATCGTCTCCGGCAGGAGAAGCGCCGTCTGTCGATCGAGTTGCGCACTCTCGAGGAGACAGCCGTGGGAACACGTTCCTGGGAGGAGGTCCGTTCGGCCTGGCAGGACATCACGGCCGAGCTGACGGCGAAGCTCGATGCCATCGCTCCGCGCAAGCCCGCGGATCGACGCACGACCGAGCGGCGGATGGGGCAGGAGCGACGCCAGGAGGATGGGCCGTACAGAGGTGTTGAGCGCCGATCCGGGCTTCAGCGCCGCCGCGAGGAGCGACGCGCCGGAAAGGACCGGCGTGCTTCGCCGGAGCGCGACGACCCGTAGCGTGTCCATGGCATCTCGGCGCCCCTTTCCAGCTCTGCTGCAGACGACAGCCGCAGCGCTGATCGCAGCCGGCGCCATGGTGACGCCGTCATCCGGCGCGGCTCAGGAACCGCCGGACACGACGATGCAGCTGCCAATCCCGCTCACCGGCACCTGGACGGTGGTGAATGACGGCGTCATGGGTGGCCGCTCGATGAGCACGGTGCACGAAAGCTCCAGCGGCACCATCGTGTTCGCCGGAGACGTCTCTCTCGAGAACAATGGCGGGTTCGCCTCCGTGCGACTGCCGATCTCTGAATCGGATCTGTCCGCCTTCGGCGGCCTCCGTCTCCAACTGCGCGGCGACGGCAACCGCTACCAGATTCGGCTACGAACGGATAACCGATTCGACGGAATCGCCTATTCCGCAAGGATCGAAACAACGGGCGAATGGGAAGCCGTCGAGATCCCGTTCGTAGCCTTCGAGCCCACATTCCGAGGTATTCGACCCCGCGGCGCCCCACCACTCGATCCGTCCCGCATCCGGCAGCTCGGCTTTCTGATTGCGGACGAGCAGGCCGGGCCCTTCAGGCTCGAGATCGCGGACGTCCACGCGTACGTGGTGAAGGCAGCACCACCTCCTTGAGCATCGCCCGCGCGCTGCGCCCCCCAGTTCTGAAGCACGATTCTGCTCGATCTCACGCGTGTGGGGCGTCACCACTACCCCTCCACCAGCCCGTCAACTTTGACCGTGAACCTCCGAACGAATCCTAGACCGAGAGACATTCGGATCACGTGACGGCAGCAGGGCTCGGGGACCGCAAAGACGGTATCTGCCCGATGGGAAGCGTCCCCCGCATGCCCGGTCACCCGGACAACGGCGCCGTCAGCGGCGACGACGTAGCGGCCGGTCTCGGGCGTGCCGAGCGACACCGGCTCGCGTACGGCTCCGGTCGGGATGCTGACCATGGTGATCTCGACGCTGGATGCCGGCTGCCCTGTGACGTCCGCCACCGTCACCGGACAGGCCCTGAACTTCTCCATGCAGGCACGATCGGCCACCTGGTCCCGGCAGCCCAGTACGACACCCGTCACAACAGCGAACGTTGCGACCGCAAACAGTCGCGGGCTTATTCGCTTCTCTGCAGTCGAAGTACCGTTGCGGCATACCCCGTGTGCGAGGCGGTCGTCACGGGGCCCATGAAGTGACATGGCTGACCGAACGCTCCATGATCGTGACGCCCTTCATCGGAGCCAGGCATCCCGATGGCTCGTCGCATTCGTTCAGCCGTTGCCCTGCTCGCCCTGGGCGGGCTCGGCTGCGCGCCAGGGGTGCCAGTCGAGACGATCGTCAGCCCCGACTTCGCCTTCGCATCGGTCGAAGGTGTTGCCGTGCTACCCCTGTTCGAGTGGGGACTGAGCCTCCGGAGTGCCGACT